>DASTOI010000676.1:0-3215 GCA_035762585.1 Myxococcota bacterium | reverse complement strand
CGGCGGCGACGCCGGCGTTTCAAGCGAGCGCCCCCGAGCCCGAGCGCCGGCGCGATTGGCACGAGGTGACGGTCTACACCGCGCCGTGGTGCGGCTGGTGTCGCAAGACGCTCGCGTTTCTCGACGCGCGCGGGGTCGAGTACGTGAACAAGGACATCGAAGCCGACGAGGAGTGGGCCGACGAGCTCCGCGAGAAATCAGGCAGCGGCTCGATTCCATTCGTCGAGATCGATGGCACGCCAATCCGCGGATACAACCCGGGCAAGATGACTGCGCTGCTGCAGTAGAACCGCCGCGGCGGGGCGGAGTCGAAAGGCGAGACGCGAGGGCCGCAGGTTCGGCGCCGTGCTGCTGCGGCTACGTTGGGCGGCGTCCTCGCGCGAGGAGAGAGCGCAGTGCAGATCGGTGCCGGAGACCGCTTCGTCGTCGAGGGCGGCCGTTGCGTCGGCGGAGTGATTACGCCGGCCGGAAACAAGAACGAGGCGCTGCCGGTGCTCGCGGCTGCGCTGCTCGCGCCCGGGGTGTCGCGCATCGCGAACCTGCCGCGCATTCGCGACGTCGCGACGCAGCTCTCGATCCTCGGCGAGCTCGGCGCGCGCGCGCTGCGCGATTCCGACACGAGCGAGACGCTGCTCGACACGAGCGATCTCGGCGGGCGCGACGTCGGCAGCGAGCTCGCGCGGACGATCCGCGGCTCGTTCCTGCTGGCGCCCGGCCTGCTGCACCGCACCGGCCGCGCGGTGCTGCCGCGTCCCGGCGGCGATCGCATCGGGCGCCGGCGCATCGACACTCACCTAACAGCTCTCCGCATGCTCGGCGCCGAGATCGAGACGCGCGAGCGCCACTACCACCTGACGCTCGCCGGCCGCTTCCGCGGCGCCGACATCTTCCTCGACGAAGCGAGCGTGATGGCGACCGAGAACGCCGTGATGGCCGCCGCGGTCGCGGACGGCGCGACGCGCATCGCGAACGCCGCGTGCGAGCCGCACGTGCGCGGCCTGTGCGAGTTCCTGATCGCGACGGGCGCGCAGATCCGCGGCGTCGGCACCAACGTGCTCGAGATCGAGGGCGTGCGCGAGCTGCGGCCCGCGAGCCATCGCATCGGGCCGGACCACATCGAGCTCGGCTCGTTCGTCGCGATCGCCGCGATGACCGGCGGCGAGCTCACCGTGCAAGGCGTCGTGCCCGACGACCTGCGCATGATCCGCATGGTGTTCCGCCGCCTCGGCGTCGAGACGCGGCTCACCGGCGACACGCTGTTCGTGCCGGCGAAGCAAGAGCTCATCGTGCAGGACGACCTCGACGGCGCGATCCCGAAGGTCGACGACGCGCCGTGGCCGGGCTTCCCGAGCGATCTCACGTCGGTCGCGCTCGTGCTCGCGACGCAGGCGCGCGGCTCGGTGCTGATCCACGAGAAGATGTTCGAGAACCGCCTCTTCTTCGTGGACCGCCTGATCGCGATGGGCGCGCGCGTCGTCCTGTGCGACCCGCACCGCGCGCTCGTCACGGGCCCCTCGCGCCTCTACGGCGAGACGATCACCTCGCCCGACATCCGCGCCGGCATGGCGCTGATCGCCGCCGCGCTCTGCGCCGAAGGCCGCAGCGTGATCATGAACGCGCACCAAGTGGACCGCGGCTACGAGCGCATCGACGAGCGCTTGCAACGATTAGGCGCATCGATCACGCGGAGCTGAGCGCAAGCGCCGCTTCGGCGCGCGCAGCGAGGCGAAGCCGAGCGGAGTCGAACAGTGGCCTCCGCGCTCGAGAGCGCTCGACAAGCTGCATTTCTTCAAAGCCAGTGAGCGCCCGGCCGCGAGCGTCGCGAGAACGTCGCGCGCGCGTGCGGCGCTTCGCGGCGGAGGGCGCGACCATCGCGCCCATGCCTCGACGTTTCCTCGACGCGACGCGCAGCGACTGGCACCTCGAACGCGACGGCGACGCCCTCGTGCTGCACCTCGCGCGGCCCGTCGGCGCACCGCTCACCGTGAGGGCCGGCGAGCAGACGGTCGCGGTCGTGCGCGAGGGGACGCACGCGCTGCTCGGCCCGTTCGACGCACGCTTCCGCCACGTGCTCGCGCTCGAAGACGCCGAGGGCCGGCGCGTCGAGATCGCGGAGCGGCGACTCCCGCTCGAGGGGCCGCGCAACTTCCGCGACCTCGGCGGCTATCCGACCCACGACGGACGTCGCGTGCGCTGGGGGCAGGTCTTCCGCGCCGACTCGTTGGCGGAGCTGAGCGAAGGCGACATCGGCTACCTGGAGCGCCTCGGCCTCGCCCGCGTGATCGACCTGCGCGGCGACGGCGAGATCAGCGAGCGCCCGAATCGGCTCGCGGGCCGTAGCGGCTTCGCCTACCTCCAGCTGCCCATCGGCGAGAGCGATCTCGCGCCGGCCGAGTGGGCGCGCAAGTTCGAGGCGGGCGAGTTCGGCGAGATCGACGCGAGCTGGCTGGTGCGCGGCTATCAGCGCACGCTCGACGAGCGCGCGCAACGCGTCGGGGGCGTGCTTCGCGAGCTCGCCGCGCACCCGTCGCCCGCCGTCTTCCACTGCACCGCCGGGAAGGACCGCACCGGCGTGGTGGCGGCGCTGCTGCTGCTCGCGCTCGGCGTGCCGCGCGAGGTCGTGATCGGGGACTACAGCCTGACCGCGCTCTACACGGGCAACCGCATCCCTGCCGCCGACCAATGGTTCGCGGAGCGCGGCATCGAGCCCGAGCGCGCTGCGCACGTGCTCTCCTCGCGACGCGAGGCGATGGAGGTGACGCTCGCGCACCTCGACGCGGCGCACGGCGGCCCGGAGCGCTTCGTGCGCGAGAAGGCCTGCGTGACGGAGCGCGAGCTCGCCGCACTGCGCGAGTGGCTGCTCGAATAGGCTGCGTCCCCGTCACCCGCCGCGGCGAAATTGGAGCGATATGGCAGCGCGGGAGCGTCGCCGGCCCGTTACCGTGCCGCGCCCCATGCCGCGCTTCGAACGGATCGTGATCGCCGGCGCGTCGCTCGGCGGCCTGCGCGTCGCGCAGGCGCTGCGCCGGCTCGGCCATCAAGGCGAGATCGTCGCGATCGGCGACGAGCCGCATCGGCCGTACGACCGTCCGCCGCTCTCGAAGGAGATCCTCGCGGGCAAGTGGGACGCCGCGCGCACGAACCTGCTGCGCGACGAGGACGCCGCGCTCGGCGTCGAGTGGCGGCTCGGCGTGCGCGCGAGCGCGCTCGACCTC
>DASTOI010000675.1:0-2205 GCA_035762585.1 Myxococcota bacterium | reverse complement strand
CGCCTCGTTCCCAATCGGACGCGCGCACGTATCGGAACGCGCGCTTCTCCGCGTTCGCGCGCTTGCGCAGCGCGTCGAGCTCTTCGGGCGTGTCGAACGCGGGGTAGGCGAGGTCCTTCTCGACGAGCTGCGCGATCGCGGCGTCGTAGCGCGCGAGGCGTTCGCTCTGGAAGAACGGGCCGACGCCGCGCGGGTCGCCACCGATCGCGCCGAAGCGCGGGCCTTCCTGCCAGTGGATGCCGCGCGCCGCTTCCTCGGAGTTGCGCGCCTGATCGGTGTCCTCGATCCGTAACAAGAAGTGCCCGGCGAGCTTTCGCGCGAACGCCCAGTTGAAGAGCGCGGTGCGCGCGCCGCCGACGTGCAGATGGCCGGTCGGGCTCGGCGCGAAGCGCGTGACGGCGAGGCCGGTCACGGCCGCGCGGTCTCCGGGCGGCGCGGCGTCACTTGAGCACGATCCGGACGACGCCCTTCACGTTCGCGCAGCCGCTCGGCGCGCCGGGCACGCCGTCGGGAATCAGCAGGCGATACGGGCCGCCTTGCTTCGCATCGAGCGGCGCGCCGTCTTGCGTGTGCACGAGCAGTCCCTCGCGCAGCGCCGCGAGCGGAACCGGCTCGCTCGCGAAGCCGTCGGCCGCGCACACGACTGCGCTGCCGTGCGCCGCCGCCTTGTGCGCGTCGAGGAGCGCCGAGACGCGGGCCGCGGCGCCCGTGCGTTTGGGCACGAGCACGGAGACGTCGGGCACGCCGTCCGGCAGGCTCGCGAGCTCGTCGCGGTCGATGAAGCGGGTGCGCCCGTTCGGGAACACGAGCTCGACGCGCGTCGCGCGCGCCGCGCGCTCGCTGTCGCTCAGCACCGCGCCCGCGAGCCAGCTCGCGATGCGAGCGAACGCATCGTCGCCGGCGCCCTCGAGGATCACGTCGAGCCGGCTGTCGCGGCGGAAGGGGCTGCGCTCCTCGTGCATCTGACCGCCTGCGACCTCCACCAACAACACGCCCTGGTCGGTCCGGAAGATGCCCTTCCAGCGCGCGAGCTTCGCGCCGGCCAGGCCTTCGCTCGCGCGCAGCGCCGCGCGCGAGACGCGCTCGCGCGAGAACACGGTGTCGGGCGACCAGCGGAACGAGCGCACGCGGTGCGCCGAGGTCGAGGCGTGCGGCGCGTGAGCGTGGGCGTCGTGGTCGTGCGCCGGCTGCGCGGCGCCGTCCGGCGCGCGCAGAATCCGCGCGCCCTCGTTCGCCGGCCACTCGAACGCCGCCGCGGGAAGTCGCCCGCGCGTGGTCTTGTGCACCGACAGCGGCGGCGGCCAGAGCGATTCGGCGAGCGCGTCGAAGCGCGCCAGCGCCTCCGCGCTCGCCAGATCGGTGCGGTTCGCGACCAGCACGTCGGCGATGCCCGCCTGCAGCGCGATCAGCTCGGCTTCGTCGTCGGACTTCGTGTCGAGCCGCGCCGGGTCGACCAGCACGACCAGCGGCCCGAGCGCGAGCGCGTCTCTGTGCGGCGAGCGGCGGATCGTGTCGACGATGTCCTGCGGCCGCGCGAGGCCGGTCGGCTCGATGATCAGGCGATCGGGCTTCTCGGCGAGCACGGCGCCGAGCGCGTCGACGAAGCCCTCGGGCGCGGTGCAGCAGACGCAGCCGCCGGGGATGTTGCGGATCGCAAATGACGACTCGCCCGACAGCACGGCTTCGTCGAGGCCCGCCTCTCCGAAGTCGTTGACGATGACGGCGACCTTCTCGCCGCGGCGCGAGGAGAGCTGGTGGCGGATCGCGGTCGTCTTCCCGGTCCCTAAGAAGCCGGCGACGATGTGGACCGGAGTCGGCATGGGTGCTCGAAATGCCTCGAAGGGCGCGCAGTGTAACGGCGACGGTAACGGTGAAGGAACGGGACCGCGCGGTCGCTGCTCGATTCGATGACGCATCGAGGCTCACGCGCGAGCGAGGGCGCGGCGCGGTCCGGCGGGGGCTCGCTGCGCTCAGCCGCGTGACCGCGATGGATCATGCAGTGCGCCGTTCGAGCATTCTGGCGCGCTGCGTTCGCCTCATGAGCGCGGTCACGCCTGGGCGTTCGCTCCGCGACCCCCGCCTACCCGCGCCGCGCCCTCGCTCGCGGTCGGTGGTTCGCAGAAGAACGCCGCGCGAGGGGGTCGGCGCGCGTGCTGTCAGGCTCAGAATTGGGAGGTGAAGCGAGCGCGCCAACGAGGCGCGCGC
>DASTOI010000674.1:0-2662 GCA_035762585.1 Myxococcota bacterium | reverse complement strand
AGCTCGGGCCCGGCGCGAGCGCGAGCACGCCGGTCGCGAGCGCGCCGGCGACGAGCCCGGCGCCCATCGTCGCGCGCGCACCGAAGCGCCGGCCGAGGCGATCGGCCGCGAGGCTGCTCGCGAGCGCGGCGAGCGAGCCCGCCGCGAACAGGAGCCCGAGCAGCCCGGGCTCGAAGCCGAGCTCCGCGCGCACGAACAGGAAGTAGACGACGCCGAGCGCCTCGCTGACGACGACCACCGCGAGCGAAGCCGCCGCGAGCGCGACGAGCCGAGCGTCGGCGCGGATCGCGCGCAACCCGCCAAGCGAAGCACCCAGCGAGGCCGCGCGAGCCTTCGGCTCGCGTGAGCCGAGCGGAGTCCCTGCGGCGCGCGCACGCTTCAGGCCGCGGCCTTCCGCGAATCGCGCGCGCGGCGCCTCCTCTTTCTCGGGAACTCCCGCGAGCAACGCGGCGGATGCGACGTAGCTGAGCGCATCCGCGAGCAGCGCGAACGGCGCGGACAAGAGCTGCACGAGCCATCCCCCGCCGCCGAACGCGAGCGCTTCCGCGGCGTTGCTGCCGGCCGCGATGCGCGCGTTCGCCGCGACGAGCTGCTCGCGCGAGGCGAGGGCGGGCACGAACGATTGGCGCGCGACCGCGAACGCGAACGAGAGCAGCCCGGAGAGAAACGCGAACGCCCACAAGAGGGGCATCGACAGCGCGCCGAGCGCGAACGCGGCGGGAACCGCGCAGAGCAGCGCCGCGTGGCCCAGGTCGGCGCCGATCATCACGCCGCGCTTGCGGCGGCGCTCGATCCACGCGGAGAGCACCAGCCCGAGCGCGAGGCCCGGCACGAGGCGCGCCGCGCTCAGGGCCGACATTTCGCCGGCGCCCGCGCCGAGCGCGTCGACTGCGACGAACGGCAGCGCGATCCGCGTCAGCATCGAGCCGAAGTTGGAGATCGTCGCCGCGGCGACGACGCGCGCGAGATCGCGCGCGCTCTTCTCAGTCCCTGCCGGCTCCACCCGCTAGCAAGCGAAGCGCGCAGCGAGGCGGAGTCTTCGGAGCCGAGCGAAGTCGAACAGTGGCCTCCGCGTGCGCTGGACCCTCGGCGTGCGGTGATCGGGCATCCTGAGTCGGTCTCCTAAGGGCGATTTCGCGCGAACGCGCGCGCGACCGGCGGCAGCTGCTCGCAGCGCTCGGCGATCGCGTTCAGCTTCGGCGCGTTCTCCTGCCACCATTTCTTCCCGGGCCGCCACATCCGTAACACCGGGAGGTAGAGGTCGAGCGCGGAGAAGCGCTTGCCGAGGAACCACGGCGCGCCCGCGATCTCGGCGTCGAGGAAGCGCAGCAGGTTCTCGCGGTGTGCGTCGGTGCTCGCGCGCAGCCTCGGGCCGGCGTCGTCGCCGACCCAGCGCGCGGGCGCGTCGCCGTACGTGAAGGTCGGGTAGACCGCGGCGACGAGGAACGCGAGCCAGCGCAGGAACGGTGCGTGCTGCGGGTCGCGCGGGGGCGGCGCGAGCTTCGCCTGCGGCGCGAGCTCCGCGAGATGCAAGAGGATCGCCGCGCTCTCGGTCATTACGGCGCCGTCGGCCAGGACGAGCGTCGGCACTTGGCCGAGCGGGTTCAGGCCGGCCAGACGCTCGCTCTGCGGGCCGACGTCGTCCCACGCGATGTCCTCGATCTCGAGCGGCACGCCGGCGAGCCCGTACGCGGCCTCGATGATCAGGCCGCCGCCGGCCTTGGCCGTAATCAACCGGTGCGGCTGCTTCGCGCGCGGGCGCGCTTGCTTCGCCGGGGCGGCGCGTTTCGCCGGACGCCGCGCTCCGGCGCGCTTGCGCGCGCCTTTCACGCGGCCACCTCGATCCCGTACACGCGCGCGGCGTTGCCGTAGAAGAGCTTGCGTTGATCGGCCTCGGCGAGCCCGCCGAGCGCCTGCTCGAGCCGCTTGCGCGGCTCGGGATAGAGGCAGGTCGGGTGCGGGAAGTCGGTCTCGATCATCACGTTGTCGGCGCCCAGCCGCGCGATCGTCGCGACGACGTCCTTGCTCTCGAACCAGAACGACGCGTAGATCTGGCGCCGGAAGTACTCGGTCGGCCGCAGCGCGAGGTCGATGCCGTTCTCGTCGACCTGATACTCGGCGGATTCGAGCAC
This sequence comes from Myxococcota bacterium, assembly GCA_035762585.1. Lineage (GTDB taxonomy): Bacteria > Myxococcota_A > UBA9160 > UBA9160 > UBA6930 > VGRF01. Next base: position 530 of record DASTOI010000674.1, on the reverse strand, counting down.
GAACGGGATCCAGCCGATCCCGCTCTCGACCGAGACGAAGCGCAGCGCCGGGAAGCGATCGAGCAGGCCGCTGAAGATCAAGTTCACGATGCAGCGCGTGTTCGCGACGAACAGGATCGTCGAGAGCGCTCCTAACATCTGCGGCATCGGGATGCCGGGCCAGGCGCCGCCGGCGTTGCCGCCCGAGCCGATGTGGAAGTTCACCGGCAGCGCGCGCTCCTGCGCGGTCGACCAGAGCGGATCCCACGCCGTGTCGGCGAGCGAAGGCAGGCCCCACGCCTCCGGCGCGTCGGTCATCGTGAAGCCGCTGAGGCCGAGCGCGTCGTGGCAGCGCTCGAGCTCGCGCGCGGCGAGGCGCACGTCCCAGAACGGCAGCATCGCCTGCGGCAGCAGCCGCGCGCCGGAGCTGCGCTGGAGCTCGCCCGCGGCGTCGTTGTAGGCGGTCACGCAGAAGTTGCGCAGCCTTTCGTCCTCGATCTTCATCAGCGTCGCGCCCGCGAAGCCCAATACATTCGGGTAGAGCACTTGGC
>DASTOI010000673.1:0-5143 GCA_035762585.1 Myxococcota bacterium | reverse complement strand
CGTGCCGGCCATTCCGCGCATCATGACCGAGCACGCGCACAGCCGGACCGGCGTCGACATCAACCCCGGCGCAAAGATCGGGCGGCGCTTCTTCATCGATCACGGCACCGGCGTCGTGATCGGCGAGAGCGCCGAGCTCGGCGACAACGTGCGCATTTATCAGGGTGTCACGCTCGGCGCATTCTCGCCGCGCCGCGGTCAGACGATCCGCGGCACCAAGCGCCACCCGACGATCGAGGACGACGTCACGATCTACGCCGGCGCGACGATCCTCGGCGGCGAGACCGTGATCGGGCGCGGCAGCGTGATCAGCGGTAACGCAGTGATTACGGAATCGGTGCCGCCCGGCTCGCGCGTCGTGCCCGAGCCGCCGCGCCAAGAAGTGCGGCAGCGCAGTGACGTGCGAGAGCCGAAGCAGCTGAACTGGGAGATCTAGCTCGATGCACGCGCTCGCCTTCGTCGTGCTGTGCGCCTCGCTGCTCGGGATCGCATCTCCGGCGCAGGCGCAGCAGGAAGAAGGGTGGGGCTACGCGCTCGCGAACGAGCTGATGAGCCCGTGGTGCCCCGGTTTCGCGCTCCCGGATTGCAGCAGCGGCTACGCCTCGGAGCTGCGGCTCTGGATCCTCGAGCAGGAGCGGCTCGGCCGCTCCGAAGAGGAAGTGAAGGCGGAGATCCTCGCGAAGTACGGCGAGCAGATGCTGCAGGCGCCGAGCGCGCGCGGTCGCGGGATCCTCGCGTACGCGATTCCCGCGGTGCTGATCCTCGCGGGCGGCGTCGTGCTGATCGTGTTCCTGCGCAAGCAGGGCGGAACGCCGGCGCGCGCTCCCGTACGGGGCGACGCTCCGCTCGATCCGATGCTGCTGTCGCGCGTCGAAGCCGAGATCGAAGCCTCGAAACGCGACGCATGAAGATCTACACGCGCCGGGGCGACAGCGGCGAGACCGACCTGTTCGCCGGCGGCCGCGTGCCCAAGGACGATCTGCGCGTCGAGGCGTACGGCGCGCTGGACGAGCTGCTCGCGGTGTTGGGCGTCGCCGCCGCCGACAGCACGCAGCCGGATCTGCGCGCGCTCGTCGCCGAGATCCAGAACACGCTGTTCGCGCTCGGCTCCTACCTCGCGACGCCGGACGCGGCGCGCCGTGCGAAGTCCGGCATCGCCGAGCCCGCACAGAGCTGGGTCGACGCGCTCGAGCGCGCGATCGATCGCGCCGAGAGCGAGCTCGCGCCGCTGAAGCGGTTCATCTTGCCCGGCGGTGCGCGCGGCGCCGCGGGCTTTCATCACGCGCGCGTCGTCTGCCGCCGCGCGGAGCGGCGCTGCGTCACGCTGCATCGCGCGCAGCCGCAGAGCGAGGTCGCGCTGCGTTACCTGAATCGCCTGAGCGATCTCTTGTTCGTGCTCGCGCGCGTCGAGAACAAGCGCGCCGGCGTGCCGGACGTGGAGTGGCCGGGGCTCGGGTGAGGCGGCGGCGCGCCGCGACCTAATTCCTAGGCGACGGGCTCGAGACGACGTCCTTCGCGCGGCGCGCGCGCCGGCGCGCCCACGCGAGCAGCGGCAGCGCGAGCGCGAGCTCGGGGCCGAAGCCGCAGCGCGGGGTGGAGCTCGCCGCCTCGCTCGCGATTCCGCCGGAGGTGCAGTGCGGGTCGGCTCCGGCGAGCGCCACGCCTCGGTTTGCCCCCGCGCCGCCGTCGAAGTCGATTCCTGGCTGGCCGTCATTGTCGACGCCGTCTTGGCAAGCCGGGCTCTCGGTGTTCTGCCACGGGGAGCCGCAGCCCGGATCGGCTCCGAAATCGATTCGGCCGTCGCCGTCGTTGTCGACGCCGTCCACGCAAGCGCCGGTCGCCGCGCCCTCCGTCAGATCCGCCGGCCCCGCGCAGCGCGGGTCGGCCGGGAAATCGGCCAGGCCGTTTCCGTTGTTGTCGATGCCATCGGAGCACTGCGCCGTCACGACGACCACTGCGAGCTGCGTGGTCGCCTCCGAGCCGGCCGCATCGCGGACGGTCAGCGTTGCCGTGAAATTGCCGGGCACCGCGTAGACGTGGCTCACGCTCGCGCCGCTCGCGCTGGCGCCATCGCCGAACTGCCACGCGTAGCTCACGAGCGCGCCTTCGGGATCCGTGGAGAGCGTGCCGTCGAACGTCAGCGGGAAGCCCGCGGCGGCCGGGAGCGGGGCGGCCCAGGCGGCAGCGATCGGCGCCTCGTTGTCCGGCTCGGGCGGGAGGTCGCCTGGATTGAGCTCGCGCAGGAACGCGGCCAGCTCGCCGCGCTCCGCTTCGGTGAGCGCGATCGGATGCGCCGCGATCGCCTCCTCGAGCGTCGCCGCAGAGCCGTCGTGCAGGTAGGGCGCGCTCGACCACACGCCGAGCAGCGTGGGCGTGTCGAAGCCGTCGAGCGGCGCGCCGAGCCGCGAGCCCGAGCCCGCCCCGATCGTCCCGATGTCGTGCCGGACGTCGAGCGCGCTGTCGGTGAACGTCCCGCTCGCGTGGCAGCTCCCGCAGGCCGCGGCAACGAAATGCTCGCGGCCCGCTTCCGCTGCCGCCGAGAATGATCCGTCGGCCGGGCGGTACGGACTCGCCGGCGCCGCGCTCAGCGAGCTCAAATAGGCGGAGAGCGCGTCGAGGTCGCTGCTCAGGCCAGCTTTGGGATCGCCGAGGGGCTGATTCCGCGTGCCGGCGTAGAAGCTCGCGTCGCTCATCAGGCCGAGGCCTCCGGCCAGCGCGCGGATCTGTCCCTCGAAGTCCTGGATCTCGTCGAAGTTCCCGGTCCAGTGGGGAACTCCATGGCCCATCGCGGCGCGGCCGCGCAGATCGACGGTGTTCCGCAACCCCTCGCCCATCGTCGTGAGATCCCACACGCGTCCGTCGCCGTCGCCGTCGTTGTGGCAGGACGCACAGCTCATGTAGCGATCGCGCGCGAGGCGTGGGTCGCGCGCGTCGTAGAACAGTCGCTTTCCCAATAACACATCGGCCGGTAGCAGCTCGCTCGCGATCGTGACCGTCGACCCCAGCGCGGCTGCCTGCGGCGTTCCCAGCGCCACCATCTGCGTCACGTCGAAGCGCGACACGCTGCGGTCCATGAACTCGTGCACGTAGAGCGTGCGCCCGTCGCCGGAGAACGCGAGACCCTCGGGCGCGCGGCCCACCGCGATGCGCGCCAGCTCGAAGCCGAGCTGCGTGTCGTAGACGGCGACCTCGCGGCTCGTCTCGAGCGCCACGAACAGATATCGGCCGTCGCCGCTGAGCGCGGCGCCGGTCGCGACGCCGGCGTTGTCGTGGTCGATGCGCAGAGAAGGCAGCTCCGAGCGGGTCGCGAGGTCCACCACCGACGTCACGGCGCGCACCGTCTGGTCGAAGGTCATCCCGGTCGCGCCGCGGAAGCCGCCCCCCGCGATGTTGTCCTGCTTCGACGGCACGTACGCGCGCGAGCCGAACACGACGGGCGCGTTCGGGTAGTTGGGCATCCCCGGGCCGGAGACCTCCGACGGGGGACGCGCCGAGGCGGCGAAGGCGAGCGTGGACGAGAGCGTCATCGGGCCCGTCGCGACGACGAACAGCTGCGCGCCGCCGCCGCTCAGGTCGACCGACGCGCCGTCCTCGCCCGGAAGCGGCGGCGTGATGAAGTTCGTCACGTAGAGCTCCGTCCCGTCGCCGCTCACCGCGAGGTGGCGCGGGTGGCCGGACAGGGCGGCGCTCCCGACGAGCGCGCCGGTCGACGCCGTGAAGCGGTCGACGCGCGCGAGGCCCTCGAGCACGACGTAGAGCGCGTCGCTCGCGGGCGCGAACACGAGGCCGTGAGGCTGCGACGCGGGCGGCAGCGCGATCGTGCGCGCTACCACGAGCGCGAGCGTGTCGATCACGCTCAGCGTCGCCGAGCCCTTGTTCGCGACCCACACCTCGTTCGCGAGCGGCGCCTTCGCGAGCGCCCACGGTCGCGCGCCGACCGCGATCTCCGCGAGCAGCGCGCCCGACGCGCTCGTCACCGAGACCGTGTTCGTATCCGGGTTCACGTTCCAGATGCGCTCGGCGCCGGCGCTCGATTCCACGACCAACGTCGACGAGCGCCACGGCTGGGTCACGGGCGCGACGCCGTGCTCCACCAGCCACTTGTCAGGGTCGTTCGGGAACACGTCGGCGTTGTCGCCCACGCCGTCTCCGTCGCTGTCCTGCCACTCCGCCGGATCGTCGGGGAAGGCGTCCTCGTCGTCCGGCACGCCGTCGCCGTCGCGGTCGATCGGCGCCGGCGGGCCGTCGTATGCGAGGCGCAGCCAGTCGAGTCGCGCGCCCGGCTCGCGATGGATGATCTCGACCGTGTTCTCGCCGGGGTTCAGAAGCACGCGAACCGGCGCGCCGGCTTGCTCCACCGCGCTCACCGCGTAGCCGGCGCCGACGGGCAGCTGCCAGACGAGGCCCGAGGCGGGCTCGCCGTTGACCGTGACCCAGAACGAGTCGGCATTCGTGCTGGGCGCGAGCGCCGCGCCCTCGATCCGGTAGTAGCCGGCGTCCGGAACCGCGAAGCGCAGCACGGCGCGGCTCGCGCTCACCGGGGCGCTCGTCTCCGGCGCGCCGCTCGCGACGGAGATGGCGCGCCCGTTGCGCGCCGCGCCGTCTTCGACGACGGCGAAGGCGCCCGCGAGCACCGCACTCTCCGCCTCGACCTCGAGGCCCGGCGTGGTCCCGTCGTTGCGCACGACTTGAAAGGTGTGGCCCAACGACGGGACGCCCGCCGTGTCGACCGCGAAGATCCAGTAATAACCGGGCAACAGGACGTTCGGGTTCGACTCCAACGAGAGCGTGTAGCTGCCGTCGCCGTTGGCGACGAAATCAATCGGCAAGAAGCGCTGGTCGGTGTTGATCGCGTGCGTGGTCGCGGAGAGGCGGACCATGCTGAACGCGGAGATCGCGCCCGTCGTCGCAACCCACAGCTCCGCGCTGGCTTCGCCGAGCGCGGGCGCCGCGGTGATCGCGGGCCGAGGCGCCGGGCTTCCGTCGGCAGCGAACAGATACGGCGGCGAGAAGATTTGCCCGTCGAGATGATTCGCGGCGCAGCCGTTGCCGCACGCGCCGCCGCCGGCCGACAGCACGCGCCCATCCTTGAGCAGCAGCGCGGTCGAGTGATACGTGCGCGCGACGGACATGCTCGCGAGCG
>DASTOI010000672.1:0-4391 GCA_035762585.1 Myxococcota bacterium | reverse complement strand
GCCGATCGCAAGGCCGCCCGACCCCGTCGGCGCGCGAATAGTGCGTGTGATCGCAGAAATCGCGAGTGGCGCTTTGCCAACGTCGTTGGGCCCGATGGGGCCCCATGATCGGAGAGACGCACATGACGGTTCGCATCCTTCGGCAGTGTCGAGTGTCGATTCTCGCGCTCGCATTCGCGGCGCCCGCGTTCGCGCAGGAAGAGCCGGCGCCCGCTCCGCCAGCCGAGGAAGCCGCGCCACGCGCCGCCGGCGGGATTGAAGAGATCATCGTCACCGCGCAGAAGCGCGAGGAGAACATCAACGACATCGGCATGTCGATTCAGGCCGCGAGCGGCGATCAGCTCACGGAGCTCGGAATCACCGATCCGGGTCAGCTCGACAAGGTCGTGACCGGCTTCAACTACAACGTCACGTATTACGGCACGCCGATCTACACGATCCGCGGCGTCGGCTTCCAAGACACGGCGCTCGCGTCTGGCCCGACGGTCAGCCTCTACATCGACCAGATGCCGCTGCCGTTCTCCGTGATGGCCGCCGGCGCGACGCTCGATCTCGAGCGCGTCGAAGCGCTGAAAGGTCCGCAGGGCACGCTGTTCGGCCAGAACGCGACCGGCGGCGCGGTGAACTACATCGCGAACAAGCCGTCCGAGGACTTTCAGGCTGGCTTCGACGCCAGCTACGGCCGCTTCAACACGGTCGACTTGATGGCCTATGTGGGCGGGCCGCTGACCGAGACGCTCGGGGGTCGCTTTGCGGCCAACGTGCGGAACTCGGGACCCTGGCAGAAGAGTCACACGCGCAATCTGAGTCTTCCTCCCGATCCTTATTGGACCGCCAACAACGTCAGCTACCGCTTCGATCGGGAGCACGGCGACCAAGAGTTCTACAACCTGCGCGGCCAGCTCCAGTGGACGCCGAGCGACCGACTCGCCGCGCTCTTCACCGCGAGCGGCTTCATCGACAAGGGCGACTCGCAGATGCCGCAGCTGTTCGGCATCGCGCCTCTCAACCAGGTGAATCCGCTTCGGCCCGAGATCGCGAACTACCCCTTCGCGAACAAGAACGACCGCTCGGCGGACTGGGGACCTTGCGTGAACATCGACGGCGGCAGCCCGGCCGACGTCACGGGCAACCTCGACTACGAGGGTGAGGCCGAGAATCTCGCCAACCGCATCTACGACAACTGCGAGCCGGCCGAGCGCGACAACACCTTCTACTCGACGACGCTCCGCGTCGACTTCGACGTGACGGACGACATCACGCTCACCTCGCTCACGAGCTGGTCGAAGTTCGACCGCCACGCGACGCTCGAGAGCGACGGCACGATCTATCAGGACTACGAGTCGTTCCAGACGGGGTTCCTGAAGGCCGCGTTCCAAGAGCTGCGCCTTGCTGGCTCGGTCCGCGGCGAAGGCAACTGGGTGGTCGGCGCGAACTACGAATGGACCTCGACCTGGGACAGCTTCATGCAGACCTATGGCATCTCGACGGCCGTTCCGACGCAGGTCTTCACGCGGCTTCCGCTCGGTCCGACGAACCCCAACAGCCGGCAGTCGACCGATACATACGCGTTCTTCGCGAACCTCGAGTACCCGGTGCTCGATGCGCTGACGGTGCAGGGCGGCGTGCGATACACGAACCAGAAGCGCGACTATCGCGGCTGCGGCTCGGACGGCGGCGACGGCACGTGGGCGGACATCTCCGCCGAGATCCAGGGGCTGCTCCAGTACTTCGACTGGTCGCCGGCCGACGACTTCTCCGACCTGGCGGCCTTCTTCGGGTCTCCGGCCTTCAACCCGTTCGACGCCGGCCCGGGAAACTGCGCGAGCTTCGGTCCTCCGCCGCTCTATCGGCCGGAGCCCGCCGGGTTCACCGACGAGCTCGACGAGGACAACGTCTCCTGGCGCGTGGGCCTCAACTACAACGTGACCCCGGACATCCTCGCGTACGCGAACGTGAGCAAGGGCTACAAGTCGGGCAGCTTCCCGACCGTCGCCAGCGCGGCCTTCTACCAGCTGTTCCCGGCGAAGCAGGAGGAGCTGCTGGCCTACGAAGTCGGCGGCAAGGCGGGTCTGTTCGACGGCACGCTGCAGCTGAACGGCGCGTTCTTCTATTACGACTACACGGACAAGCAGGTCCTCGGCGCAGTCGCCGACCTGATCTTCGGCTCGCTCCCCGCGCTCGTGAACGTGCCGGAGTCGCATGTGATCGGCTTCGAGCTGTCGAGCATCTGGCAGCCGCTCGACGGCCTGCGCATTGCGCCGTCGGTGAGCTACGCGAAGAGCGAGATCGATGGGACCTTCCGAAACTTCGACCCCTTCTTCAACACCGCGAACAACGGCGCGACCAAAGACTTCGCAGGCGAGCCGTTCCCGAATGCGCCGGACTGGCAGGTGAACGTCGACACGCAATACGAGTGGCCGATCGGAGACTGGTCCGCGTTCGTCGGCGCGAACGTGAACTACCAGGCAGAGACCCGCGGCTTCTTCTACGACCGCTGCAACGAGACGGGCATCGATTCGGTCACGGGCCGGCCGATCACCTGCACCAAGGACTACATCGGCTCGATCCCGGCCGCGTCGCGGAATGGGCCGAACGCGACCGACCTCGTGATCAACGCGCGCGCGCTTCTCGACGTGCGCGCGGGCGTCCAGCGCGGCGCCTGGCGTGCTTGGGCGTGGGGCCGCAACATCACGGACAAGCACTATTGGACCGCGTCGAGTCACGTGAACGACGTGCTGCTCCGCTACACCGGGATGCCGGCCACCTACGGCGTCACGGTCTCGTACGAGTACGAGTAGGCAGGCGCCTCCGGCGGGAGGAGCGACGTATGAAGCTCGAGCTCGTCACCGACGGCCTACAGTTCCCCGAAGGCCCGATCGCGATGGCGGACGGGTCGGTCGTGCTCGTCGAGATTCGGCGCCAGACGCTCACGCGGGTTCGACCGGACGGAAAGCACGAGATCGTCGCGCAGCTCGGCGGCGGGCCGAACGGCGCGGCGATCGGGCCCGATGGCGCGGTGTACGTGACCAACAACGGCGGCTTCCAGTGGCACGTCGGGCCGGACGGCAGCGTCGCGCCGCACGGCACCGCGCTCGATTACAAAACCGGCTCGATTCAGCGCGTCGACCTGAAGAGCGGCGCCGTGACGACGCTCTACGAGCAGTGCGACGGGCGCAAGCTGCGCGGGCCGAACGATCTCGTGTTCGATGCGACGGGCGGCTTCTGGTTCAGCGACCTCGGCAAGAGCGACGGCGACTCGATGCACATGGGGCACGTGCTCTACGCGCGGCCGGACGGCTCGAAGATCACGCGTGCGCGCGAGGGGATGGTGACGCCGAACGGTGTCGGTCTCTCGCCCGATCGGCGGACGCTGTACGTCGCCGAGACGCACACGAGCCGCGTGTGGGCGCTCGCGATCGAGAGCCCGGGCGTGCTGGCTGCGGCCGGAGGCTTGTTCAGTCCCGGCAAAGTGTTGGGCCCACTGCCCGGCTACCAGCTGCTCGACAGCCTCGCCGTCGAGGCGGGCGGCAGGGTGTGCGTCGCGACGCTCGTGAACGGCGGCATCACCGCGTTCGATCCGGCCGGCGGCACCGAGCACTTCCCGGTGCCCGATCCGATCACGACGAACATCTGCTTCGGCGGCCCGGACCTGCGCGACGCGTGGATCACCGCGTCGAGCAGCGGGAAGCTCTACAAGTGCCGCTGGCCGCGGCCGGGGTTGAAGCTCGCATTCAACGCGTGACCGCGCGCCGTCTCGCAATCGGCACGAAGCCGCGGCACCGTATCGCGCGCGCGAAAGGGAGCAGGCGCGGGAGCCGGGAGCCGCGAGCAATGTCGAGGCCGGTGAGAGACGACGCTTATTACGAGGCGATCAAGCGCCGCTTCGCCGAGGAGCGCGATCTCCGGCTCGCCTACCGGCCCGAAGGCACGCAGCAGTTCATCTCCGAGCTCGAGGGCCCGCTCGCGAAGTACGCGCGCGATCCGTACGGCGGCGAGATCGCGCCGCGCGCACCGATCCACGATACGGTCGAGGTGCTGTTCATCGGCGGCGGCTTCTCGGCGCTGCTGACTTCCGCGCGGCTTCGTGAGAAGGGCGTCGAGAGCATCCGCATCGTCGAGCGCGGCGCGGACGTCGGCGGGACCTGGTACTGGAACCGCTACCCGGGCGTCGCATGCGACGTCGTCTCCTACGACTACCTGCCGCTGCTCGACGAGATGGGCTACGTGCCGACGCGCCACTACGCGGAGGGTCCCGAGATCCTCGAGCACTGCCGGGCCATCGCCCGCCGCTACGACCTCTACGAGCTGGCCGTGTTCCAGACGACGGTGACCTCCACCGTCTGGCACGCGGACGAGGCGATGTGGCACCTGACGACCGATCGCGGCGA
>DASTOI010000671.1:0-4920 GCA_035762585.1 Myxococcota bacterium | reverse complement strand
GGAGATCCCGGCGTGCTTCGCGACCGGCGAGGCCGCCGGCGCCGCCGCGGCGCTCGCATGCCGCGCCGGCACGCCGCCCGCTCGCCTCGACGTCGACGCGCTGCGCGCGCATCTGCTGAAGGCGGGCGCGATCTTGGCTTGAGTCGAATGCGAGCGCGTCCGCTCGCCTGCCGACTCCAGCAGATCCACTGCCGATCTCGGCAGGCGAAGCTCTCGAAGCCCGCGCAGCGCGCGCGGCTCGCCGGGCACATCGCTTGCTCCTCCGCGGCAGGACTGCGGCCGCGCACTCCGCGCGATGCCGAACCGGAGGAAGTCGCATGACGAATCACTCGCGGCCCCGCCTGATGGCGGGAGCCCTAATCGCTGCCGGAGCTCTGGCTCTCGCCGGCGGCGCAACGGCGCAGCAGGAGCTCGACGAGGCCGAGCTCTTCTTCGAGCTGAACGACACGGACGGAGACCTCGGGATCCACTCGCTGATCGACGGCGACGATTGGCGCCGGCTCCGGATCGAGGATCCGGGCGGTCGCGTGATCCTCGACGTCAGCGCGCGCGGCCGGCTCGGGAAGCACGGCCTGACGGAGCTCTCGTTCGAGAGCGCCGAGCCGACCTTCGACGAGCTCCCGGCCGCGGAGATCTTCGCGCGCTTCCCGGAAGGGACGTACGAAATCGCGGCCAGGACACTCGACGGCGGAAAGCTCGAGAGCGAGGTCGATCTATCGCACGTGCTGCCCGCGCCGGCGGGCAACGTGGAGATCTCGGGCGTCGCCGCACCGGAGAATTGCGACGCGGCGCTGCCGACCATCCCGTCGCCGATCGTGATCAGCTGGGACGCGGTGATGACGTCGCATCCGACGCTCGGCGAAGCGGGGCCGGTCTCGATCGAGAGCTACGAGCTGATCGTCGAGCTGCTCGACACCGATCAGGAAGCCGGCGTGGTGCTGCCGCCGGACGTCACGTCGTTTCCGGTGGCCGATGCGTTCCTCGCGCTCGCCGAAGGCGACGTGAAGTTCGAGATCCTCGCGCGCGACGAGAACGGCAATCGCACTGCGGTCGAGAGCTGCTTCACGTTGGAATGATCCGGCGCCGTGCGGGGTCAGAACGGATTCATTCCGCCGTGGATCGTGTATTGGCTGCCGTTGATGAACCTCGCCTCGTCGCTGCCGAGGAACGCGATCAGCGCGGCGATCTCGTCGGGCTCTGCGTATCGGCCGAGCGGAATGCGCTCGGTCATCGCCTTCTTCACGATCTCGGCGCTCGCGGTGTTGCCGGCGAGCCCGACCTCGAGCGCGCGCATCATGCGCGTTTCGACCGGCGACGGGCACACCGCGTTCACGCGGATGCCGTGCGGCCCGAGCCCGATCGCCGCGGAGCGCGTGATGCCGATGACCGCGTGCTTGCTCGCGATGTAGGCGATGATGTTCGGGTCGCCCATCTGGCCCGCGACCGACGCGATGTTCACGATCGCGCCGCCGCCGCGGCGACGCAGCGCGGGCGCCGCATGTTTCACGCCGAGGAAGACGCCGCGCACGTTCACTGCGAGCACCTGATCGAACGTGTCGACTGGATACTCCTCGATCGCGCAGACCGCGCCCTCGATGCCCGCATTGTTCACGAGCAGGTCGAGCCCGCCGAAGCGCTGCTCCGCGGTCTCGATCATCCGCTTCACGTGGTCCTCGCGGCTGACGTCGACCGCGAGCGTCTCGACGCGCGCCGCGCCCTTCGCGTCGTGCGCCGCGTCCTCGAGCCGCGAGCCGGCGAGATCGGTGAGCAGCACGCTCGCGCCTTCGGCAGCGAGCCGTTTCGCGGTCGCGCGACCGATGCCGCCCGATGCGCCGGTGACGATTGCGACCTTGCCCGCGTAGCGTGACATCGCGACACCTCCGTCGCGCGATGGTGCCACGCGCGCTCGCGTCATGCCGACCGGCGCCGAAGCTCCTTCGGCTCACGCTGCCCGTAATGACGCCGCGGGCGATTGATGAGCTGCTCCTCGGCGACGGCGGCCGGCCGCGGCGCACTCTCGCCCGCGGCACACGCGGCGCGGCAGTACCACGCACCGCCGATGCGGACCGAAGCGAGGTCGAGCTCCGCGCGGCAGCGTACGCAGGACCCCGTCGCAGAGCGTCGCCCGACCAATTCGTCCCCCAAGCTCGGAGGCGGCGGACAGTAACACCGCGAGATCGTGGAGCTAGAGTGCGGCGCGTGCCGGCTTCGAATCGCTTCACGCTGCGGCTCGCGAAATCCGACTTCAAATTCGCGGCGGCTCACTTCACGTGGTTCGCCGACGGCAGCGCCGAGCGGCTGCACGGGCACAACTATCGCGTGCGCGTCGACGTGAGCGGGGCGCGGCTCGGCGGCGACGGCCTTTTGGTCGAGGCGCGGCTCGTGAAGGACGAGGTGCGCAAGCTGTGCGCCGCGCTCGACGAGCGGGTGCTGCTGCCGGAGCCCGGTCCGCACGTCGCGATCGAGCCGCGCGGCGATGCGCTCGAAGTGCGCGTGGCCGGGCGCACGTACCGCTTGCCGTCGGGCGACGTCGTGCGGCTGCCGATCGCGAACGTCACGGTCGAGGGTCTCGCGCAGCATCTCTGGCGCGAGCTCGCGCGCGTGCTCGCTCGGGTCGGGGTCGAGGGGCTCTCGGTCGAGGTGGAGGAGAGCGACGGGCAGAGCGCGAGCTGCGACGGCGAGCTCGCGGAGTAGCTCGCCGGCCACCTAATCCACGCCCAGCCACGCGCGCGGCGCACCGCCGAGGCGCTCGCACAGCGCGCGCAGCGCCGGCCGCACGTCGCGTGCGAGCTCCGCTGCGAACTCCGCGGGCACCGCGCTCGCCACGGCCGCCGCGTTCACCGCGCGCGGCAGCGTGATCTCCCGGACGTGCTTCGGATCCACGCCGAGGAAGGCGAGCAGCGCGCGCGCGAAGCGCTCCGGCGCGTCGCGCAGGTCCTCGAAGAATCCATAATGGATCTGCTCGCGCGGGAAGACGGACTCGAGGCGGCGGATCGTGCCGAGATAGTCGGAGCGCGCCGCCACCGATGGGTGGCGCGCGGCGCCGAGCGCCTCGGCGACGCTCAGCGTGCCGGGCGCGCCGCCGCGCTTCTCGAACGCGTGGTTCACCGCGGACCAGGTGCGCTCGATCGGCTCGCGCATCACGTAGACGATCCGGAGCGCCGGGTTCCGGCGGCGCATGCGCTCGAAGACGCCGGCGGGGAGCGTCGCGTAGGCGGGCGTGATCTCGCCCGTGCGCAGGCCGCGACGCTGCGCCGCGGCGAACAGAGCTGCGTACCAGTCGTCGTCGCGTGCGCCGAGCCAGTAGCGGAGCCAGAACGCCGGCGAGGAGGCGCCTTTCAGCTTCGCGCGGCGCCGCTCGCGCGCGCTCCAGATCGTGCGATGGATGCCCGGCTTGTCGAAGTAGTGGAGCTCCTTCACCGGCGGCAGCCACAGCTCGGGGTGCTGCGAGAGCACGCGGAAGAGCCAGCTGCTGCCGCTGCGGTGCGCGCCGACTCCGAGGAAGTCCGGGCCGCGGAGCGGAGCTCTCATCGGCATGCGTCTCCCGCGCCAGGGGGCTCAGAGCAAGCGTTCCCACTTGTCCGACGAATCGGGAACCCCGGCGCAGCCCCAGAGCTCGCCGAGCTCGGGGGTCATCACGCTCGCGGCGTTCGTGCTGATGCCGTCGAAGTCGCGGCGGCAGATCGCGAGCGAGCCGCCAGCCGGATCGGCATAACAATCGCGCAGGAATGCGCTGTCGATCTGGCCGCTCTGCGCGGCGAGCAGCGCGCGCATGCGCGCGAGCCGCGCCTCCGAAGAGCGGCGCGGCGTGTCGGCCTCGAGCGCGATGTGCGCGGGCACCTGGCAGTGGTTCGTGTGCACGTGCGTGCCGCGTTCGACGACGAAGGTGTGCGAGAGCTTCCCCGTGCACTCGACCACGAAGCCTCCCCCGCGCGCGTCGAGCGCGAGGTAGCTGTGCGCGCCGGCGCGCGGAGCGGCCGCGATCACGCGCGCGGCCTGCGCGGCGCTGCGCTCCTCGAGCGCGCGGTGGATCAAGCCGAGGTACGGGACGCCCACGCCGGCGTCGCGCGTGCGCAGGTTCGTCGTGCCGAGCGCGAGCCGATGCTCGTTCATGCTCATCAGCGACTGACACCCGACCGTCGTGATCGACCAGGTGCGCGCGCCCTCGCTGGGCCGGCGCTCGACGAACACGACGAACGGCGCGTTGTCGCTCGCGAGGTCCCAGCTCTGCGCGAGGCGCGGCAGGCCATCGCGCGTCGTGTCGCGCTGCGCGATCAGCGCGGTGCAGCCGGTGGCGCCGAGCGCGTCGCGATCGCCCCACGCGAGCGCGTCGCGCAGATCGGTGAGCCCGTTCATCGCGAGCGTCTGCTCGGGCGTGAGCCGCGCGCCGCGCGCGACGCCGCGCAGCTCGGCCGTACCGCGCGGGTCGAAGCGCTCGCTCGCGGCGAGGCACGCGCGCGCGAGCCGCAGCAGGTCGGCCTCGCCGGTCGGACGACCGCCGTACTGCGTGGCTTGGCGCAGCGCGTTCTCGAGGCGGAGCGCGTAGAGCTGCGCGATCTCGCTCCGAAACGCCTCGCCGAACGCCTCGCCCATCGCCGCGTGCGTGCCGCTCAGCTCGATGCGCCGCATCGATCCTCCGCCGCGCGCGAGATCGTTCATCCGGGCGCGCCGCCGCACAGCATCGCAGCCGATCGGGCACACGCGAGACGCCGAGCAACGCGTCCATCGCGGGGTCTCTTCGCGGGGTCTGACCCGGCAACTTGCAAACCAGACGCAGGCGCGCGGCCGCGTACACTCGGCCGGCGCCCAGCCACCGGAGTCGCGTGCCCGTCGCAGCCGATCGCCCAGTCCCCTCCGCCCTCCCCGGCCGCGACGCGGCGCACGAGCTCGGCGCACGCGAGCTCGCGCGCCTCGCGCGCC
>DASTOI010000670.1:0-12358 GCA_035762585.1 Myxococcota bacterium | reverse complement strand
TGTACGCGCAGGCGCTCGCCAAGATCGAGCGCGGCCATGCCCAGGATCAGAGCGACGTTGCGGAGCTGATCGCTCGCGGACTCGTCGATCGCGCCGCGCTCGAGCAGCGGTTCAACGAGATCGAGCCGCTGCTGTACCGGTTCCCAGCGATCGATCCGGCGTCGTTCCGCAGCGCGGTGCTCGCGGTGACGCGTGCGACGCCAGCGGGCGCAGCGAGCGATCGCGAGCCAAGGTGAGGTTTCGCGCCCGGAGGACCCGCGATGACGACTCGCCTCGGCTTCCAGATCCCGAACTTCAGCTTCCCCGGCGTTCCGACCGCTGCGCTGTTCGATCAGGTCGCGGCGATCGCCAGCCGCGCCGAGAACGCCGGCTTCGACACCGTGTTCGTGATGGATCACTTCTACCAGCTGCCGATGCTCGGCTCGCCGGACGAGCCGATGCTCGAGGCCTACACGCTGCTCGGCGCGCTCGCGGCGCGCACGAAGCGCGCGCGGCTCGCGACGCTCGTCACGGGCAACACGTACCGGAACCCGGCCCTGCTCGCGAAGATTGTTACGACGCTCGACGTGATCTCGGGCGGGCGCGCGGTGCTGGGCGTCGGCGCCGGCTGGTTCGAGCAAGAGCATGTCGGCTACGGCTTCGACTACCCGCCGATTCGCGAGCGGCTCGACCGTCTCGAGGAGGCGCTCTCGATCATCGTGCCGATGCTGCGCGGCGAGAAGCCGAGCGTGAAGGGCCGCTTCTATCGCACGCACGAGGCGCTGAACGTTCCTGCGCCGATCCAGCTCGGCGGCCCGCCGATCCTGATCGGCGGCGGCGGCGAGAAGCGAACGCTGCGCCTCGTCGCGAAATATGCAGACGAGAGCAATCTCGTCTGCGCGCCCGCCGAGATTCCACGCAAGCTCGAGGCGCTCGCGCAGCACTGCCAGGACTTCGGCCGCGACCCGCACACGATCGGCAAGAGCTGGCTCGGCTCGTTCATCGTCGCGCCGACTCACGAGAGAGCCGAGGCGCTCCGGAATGACTTCCTCGCGCGCCGCGGCATGCGCTGGGAGGCGCTGCCCGAGCCGATGCGCGACGCCGTGAACCGCGCGCTCGTGCTCGGCGATCCCGACACCGTCGGCGAGCGCGTGCAGCGCGAGATCGTCTCGCCCGGGCTCGACGGCGTCGTCGTCAACCTGCCCGCCGATGCGCACGCCGAAGGCTCGGTCGAGCTCGTCGCGGCGACGTTGCGAAAGGCGCTCGGCTAGCGCGCGCTGCCCACGCTCCCGGTGGATCAGGGCAGCGCCAGCACGCGCCGAATTTCGGCGATCACGTCGGGGTGGCTCAGCATGCTGTGGCCGGCGGGCACGATCTTCTCGGAAGTGACGCCGTCGAGATGGCTGCTCGCATACGCGACGACGCCGTCGCTGCTCGTGGCGAGCGGGCCGCCCGCGCCGCGATCGCCGATGATCGAGTGGACGCTCACGCGCGGCGCGAAGCGCAGCGCGTTCAGCACGGGGAGCAGCGGATGGCCCGGCGCGAGCGTGTCGATGCTGGTCAGCGTGCCGCGCGTGAGCTCGCGCTGGAACGCCGGGACGAGCGCGCCGGGGTTCGCCGCGTCGATGCGCGAGTAGAGCGCGACGAGCTCGGGCGGGACGGCGGCGAGCGCGTCGCCGATTCGCCCGAGCGTGTTGCCCGCGAGCTCGCTGCCGCGATGCGGCGTCGCAACGAAGATCACGCGGCGCACGAACGGGCGCGCGGTCCAGTCGAGGATGTCGCTCACGGTCGCGATGTCCGCGGGATCACCGCGCAGCTCGTTCGGCAGTCGCGTGAAGCCCGCGCGCCAGATGGCGCCGCCGGCGTCGGTGATCAGGGTCTTCGCGAGCAGGCCGCCCATGCTGTGGCCGATCACGACGAGCGGCGGCAGCTCGGCGGGTCCGGAGGGAGCGAGCTCGCTCGCTCCGGCCGGAGCGAGTAGCGCGCGCAGCTCGTCGATCCGGCGGCGCAGCGCACGCGCCGAGTACAGGAACGGCGCCGAGGTCGGGTACAGGTAGTGCCAGACCTGATAACGCCGGCGCAGCTCGGGATCGCCCCAGATCTCGTTCGTCAGCGCCGCCCACGTGAGCGGCGTCGACGCGAGCCCGTGCACCAGCAGCACCGGCGTCTTGCGCGGGTCGTACGGCTCCATCAAGTAGAGCTGCTCCGGGCGCGTGGGGCGCTCGCGCGAGAAGCCCGCGAACCACGATGCGCTGAGCTCGCTCGTGCGCGCGAGCAACGCAGCGAACGGCACCGTGAAGTCCGCGGCCAGCGGCTGGAGCTCGCCGGCGACGAGCGCCTCTTCGTGACGGAGCGAATCGAGTAGGCGCACGCGCACGACCCCGTCGTCGGCGCGCTCCGCGAGCGCGGAGATCGCACGCGTGATCGCCTCCGGCGGGTAGTGCGCCTCGAGCGCTTCCTGCTGGCGATTGCGCCGAAGCCCGACCATCGCGACGCCCGCGCCCTCGCGCCGATGCCGCGGGAGATCGCGCACCGCGAACCCGTCGGCCGGACCGAGCGCATCGAAGTAGTCGGGCGCGTAGGCGCCGGGGCCCGCGGCGTCGAACGCGAGCGCGCCCTCGCACAGCGGCGTGCGCTGGACAGCGGGCTGCCTCGCCCAGATCGCGAGCAGCCCGCCTAATGCCTTCTCTGCGACGGGCGCGCGCGGGTCGCGCAGGATCGTCGCGCAGAGCTCGACTGGCTCGGGCGTGCGCGCGGCGGTGCTGACCGGCCGCAGCCTCGCCGGTGGCGAGGCGCACGCGAGCGCAGCCGAAACGACGACGAGCGTCCGAGCAGCGGCACGACGGATTCGGTGCATTCGGCGACCGGCTCCCGCGCGAATCAAGCGCCTACCGAAGCTATCGAGGCGTGGGCGGATTCGGCGCTCCGTCTGCTCACTGGGGTCGCGGCTCGACCGGCAGCCCGGCGCGCTGCCACGCGTCGAACCCTCCGACGAGCGCGCGCGCTCGCGGCCAGCCGGCGCGCCGAAGCTCGAGCGCCGCCCGGGCGCTCGTGGCCTCGTTGGGTCACGTGCAATAGAGGACGAGCCACGCGTCGGAGGGCAGGCCGAGCACGCGCGCGTCGCGCGCGGCGGAATCCGGAGAGAGACGCCGTGCGCCCTTCGCTTGCACGCTGCTCTCCCAGAGCGCCTCTTCCTTGCGCGCATCGGCTGGCACGACCGTCGCGCCGGCTTCGAGCAGCGCCCGCACTTCCGCGACCGTGACCGTCTCCGCGTTCGCCGCGCCTGCGTCGCCCGCGGGAGCCGCGGTTTCTGCCGGGGTCTCGCCGGATGGGCGCCGCCCGAGCCAAACGAGCGATCCCCCGTGCACGACGATCGACACGAGCACGACGAGAGAAGCGAGCTGGAATACCGCCGGGCCCTCCGGAGCGCCGGCGAAGACCGGCAGGAGCGCGAGCAGCAGCGACGAGAGGCCGCGCGGACCGAACCACGCGACGAGCCTGCGCGCTCGCGGCTCGACGCGAGTCGGCGCGAACGCTGCGAGGTAGATCGCCGGGCGCGCGAGAATCACGAGCGCGACGAACGCGAGCGCGCGGCCGCTCGCGATCGTGACGCCGCTCCAGATCAGCGAGCTGCCGAGCAGCACGAACGTGAGCAGCAGCGCGAGTTCGGCGGTCGTCTCGCCGTACTCGCGGAAGCAATCGCAGAGCTCCACGTCGAAGAATGCGATCGTCAGGCCGGCGGCGAACGCCGCCAGGAAGCCGCTGCCGTGGACCGACTCGGCGGCCGCATACGCCGCGAATGCGATGCCGAGCGAGTAGAGCGATTCGTAGTCGCGGCGCACGCCGATGCGCCGTCGCATCAGGTCGAGCGTCGCGAGCCCGAACAGCCCGACGAGAACACCCGCGCCGGGGCCGAGCAAGAAGAGATCCAGCCCGAGCTGAGACCACGCGGCAGGCGAGAGCGCACCGCGCTGTCCGACGGCGAGAGCCACCAGCACGATCGGCAGCAGCACGACGTCGTTCAACCCGCTCTCGAGCCGCAGTGCGTGGCGTGCGGCCGGCGGCAGGTCGCCGCGCCGGAGAAGTCCCTTCAGCAGGACCGGATCGGTCGAAGCGACGGCGGCGCCGAGGATCGCCGCGGCCGGCGCGGACAGATCGAGCAGCCACCAAGCGGCTGCGCCGAAGAGCGCTGCCGAGAGCAGCGTTCCGGGGCCGATCGCGAGCAGCGCGAGCCCTCGGTGCTCCCGCGCCTCGCGCAGATTCAAAGTGAGCGCGTCGGTGAACAGAATCAGCGCGAGCGAGATCGTCGCCGCAATGTGCAGCGCCGGCGATTCGAGCCCCACGTCGAGCGCCGCGAGACCCGCGGGCCCGAGCGCGGCGCCGAGCGCGAGAAAGATCGCGACCTGCGGAACGCCGCTGCGCTCGACCCAGCCGGACAGCAGGGCGGCGATCAGGATCACGACGCCGACGAGCGCGAGCGCATTGGCGAGATCGATCGGGGTGAGACTCGTCACGGCGGCGCCAGCGTACCGACGCGCGTGAGAGCTCGAGTCGAGGCTTTCTCAGAATCCCGCTTCGCGACGGCGTGAAGCTCCGTCTGTGCAGAGTTGAAGGAAATGAGCGCCATCCTCGAACCGCTTCGAGAGCGAGAGCGCTCGGACCCGTGGGCGCCGCTGCGCCGCAGCGTGTTTCGTTCGCTGTGGATCGCGGGGCTCGCGGTCGAATCTCGGGACGTGGATCCAGAACGTCGGCACGCGCGGATCACGACCGCCGATCGCGCCGTTCAGCAGGTGGCCATCACGTTCCACCGCGGAGCCGAGCCGCCGCGCATCCGGCACTTCATCCACGAGCGCGTTCGCGAGGGGAGCTGACGCGTCGAGCCCCGCCTCACGGCTCGAAGAAGATTCCGTTTCGCTCGACGCCGATTGCAGCGAACAGGGTCTCCTGCGGCGTGCTCGTCTCGATCGAGCGGAACGAGACGCCCGGCTGGGTCGTCGACGCGAAGCTCACGAAGCCTTCCGCCCGGCGGTGGCGGAACTCGAACTGGTTCTCTTCGTCGCGCGCCACCTCGAGCTCACCGCTCCCGCGCCAAGTCGCGTCGAACTGCACCGTCGACGGTTTCATCGGACCTCGGGCGATCGCGTTGCCGAGGTTTTCCATGTCCGGGAGCCAGAGGTCCGTGGCGCACATGCGGGCGCTGAACGGTCGCCACGATGCCATCTCCGGCGCGATCAGCAGCGTCCAGAACAACCCTTCGTCGGTGATTCCGGGGTTGTGGTCTTCGGTCTGGTTCACGAACTGCGCCGCGGACGCACGGTCCGCGAACACGTCCAGTCAGATGAACCCGAACGTGTTGTGATGGCGCTCGCCGTCGAGACCGACGTAGACGCCTTGCATGAAGCGAAGATCGGCGCGGAAGGCGGCGGGCTCCTCGACTCCGTCGACCGTCCGGATGCCGTCGCCGATCAGATCCAGGATCGCGACGCGACCCCGGAAGTCGAAGATGCTCGACGGCTCACGGCCCGGGACGGGCAGGAAGAAGTGCTCGAGGATGCCGAGCGCGACGAGATCGGGGTCCATGCCGGGGACCGGACGCGGCGCGGCGGGGCTGCAGCGCCGCGCTTCATCTTCTTGGGCCGCTGCTGGCGAGGAGAGCAACCCCGACGCGGCGCCGAGGGCAACGGCGGTGCCGGCACGCGCGAGCAACGCGCGACGCGACATCTCGGTCCCAATCGACGCCGGCCACTGCGCACTCGGATTGGGCGAAGATCGCATGGAGACCTCCCTTCGAAGTGGGAGTCCACGGGATGAGTGGCGACGCGACGCCATTTGTGGCGGCGCCCTCGAATCTATTCGATGCGCCGTTTGCGTCGCGTTGTCTGCTGCACCCACTCGATCGAACACCGCGAGGCGGCGCCACTCGCGCGCGGGTCGCTGCACGGGATCAATGAGAGCTCGACGTTGGTCGTCGAGCCGACCCGCGTCGCCAACCGGCGGGTCGGAACCGCTGCTGAGAGATCACGCGGACGACTCCTGTCTAACTTGGGGCACGTGGGTCGACCGCATCCCTTCCTGCCCCGCCCGACGAGTGGCTCGGTCTGCGCGGCGCCAGAATGTTGGGCACGCGCGCTGCACGTCGGCCGCGCTTGGAGGTACCGAGCCATGCATCGCACCGAAGCCCGCGAATTCGAGAGCTGCTCCGATTGCGGCGCGGAGATTCACGTCGCGCGAGACCGGAGTTACGCGTTCGGCGCCGAGAGCGTGCTCTGCTTCGCGTGCGCGGTCCGCCGCGGCGGGTCCTACGACGAGGAGCGCGACGTCTGGAGGCAGGCGCCCGAGCTCGGCGACCTCGCGACGACGGTCGCGCCTGAGCGCTCGGTCTAGGAGGTCGCGGGATGCGCGAACACCGGACGCCGAGTGGTTGCACACGGGGATTCCGCTGTTCGACTCCGCTCGCCTCGCGCGAGGCGAAGCCTCGCGTGGGCTCGCTGCGCGTCCGCTGCGCGGGCGTGCACTAGCGGCGCGGCGGAGGATGACGGAACGGGCGCGGCTCGACCCGCACCGCGATCGCGCGTGGCATGCGATCGACGCCGCCGGGGCGCTCGCGGCCGTCGGCTCCGACGCCGAGCGCGGCCTCGCGAGCGGCGAAGCGCGGCTTCGCCTCGAGCGCTTCGGCCCGAACGCGCTGGCCGAGCCCAAGCGCCGCTCAGCCGTACTCGTGTTCGCGGCGCAGTTCCGCAGCCCGCTCATCTACTTGCTCTTCGTCGCCGCGGGCATCGCGCTGCTGGTCGGACATGCGAGCGACGCCGCGGTCATTTCCGTGGTCGTCGTGCTGAACGCGTTGATCGGCTCCTTCCAGGAGGGTCGCGCCGAGCGTTCGCTCCAAGCCCTTCGCAAGCTCACTGCTCGCGACGCCCGCGTCGTGCGCGACGGAAGCCAGAAGGTGCTGCCCGCGCGCAACCTGGTGCCCGGAGACGTTCTCTTGCTCGAGGCTGGCGACGCGGTGACCGGCGACGCGCGCCTGCTCGACCGCGCTTCGCTGCAGATCGCCGAGGCGGCGCTCACCGGCGAGTCGGCGCCCGTCAGCAAGCAGCTGGCTCCACTCGCACCCGACACTCCGCTCGCCGACCGCACGAACATGGTCTACGCGGGCACGCACGTGACGGCGGGGCGCGCGCGCGCCGTCGTGGTGGCGACGGGCCCCGCCGCCGAGATCGGCCGCATCGCGCAGCTGGCCGAGGCAGCCGAGCGGCCGAAGACGCCGCTCGAGCGCCGCATCGCGCGCTTCGGCCGTCAGATGATCGCCGCCGCGGCGGCGACGTTCGTCGCCGTCAACGCGCTCGGCCTCGCGCGCGGGATCCCCGCGAGCGAGATCCTGATGATCGGGATCAGCCTGCTGGTGGGAATCATTCCTGAAGGGCTGCCCGTCGCGATGACGATCGCGCTCGCGGTCGGCGTCCAGCGCATGGCACGGCGCAAGACGATCGTGCGGCGGCTCGCGGCGGTGGAGACGCTCGGCTCCACGAGCGTGATCTGCAGCGACAAGACCGGAACGCTCACGCGCAACGAGATGACCGCAACCGAGCTCTGGCTGCCGGGCGGCCGGCGGCTGACGGTGACCGGCGCGGGCTACGCGCCCGAAGGCGAGATCCGCGAGCGCGATCGTCGCGCCGACCCGGCGCAGGACCGGGACCTAATCACCCTGCTCGAGGCGTGCGTGCTGTGCAACGACGCGCGGCTCCAGGGGCCGCGCGACGCCGAGCCGCGTTGGCAGCCGATCGGCGATCCGACCGAGGTCGCGCTGCTCGCGCTCGCGATCAAGGGCGGGCTCGTTCCGAGCGAATTGCGCGGGCACGCTCCGCGGCGCGCGGAGATCCCGTTCGAGCCCGATGCGAAGATGATGGCGACCCAGCACGACGGTGCGAGCGGAGCGCGGGTGTTGATCAAGGGCGCTCCCGAGGTCGTGCTCCCGCTTTGCGCAGCCTCGCACGAGGGCGGCGCGAGCGAGGCACCCGCCGCGGCAGAGCAGATGGCGGCCCAGGCGCTGCGCGTGCTTGCCTTCGCCGTCGTCGAACGCGGAGTCCTCGACGGCAGGGGCGGCTTCGCCGCGCTGCGCGGCCGTGCGCGTCTGCTCGGCCTCGTCGGCCAGCTGGATCCGCCGCGGCCGGAAGTGAAAGAAGCAGTCGCCCGCTGCCGCGCCGCGGGAATTCGGCCCGTGATGGTGACGGGCGACCATCGCATGACCGGTCTCGCGATCGCGCGCACGCTCGGCATCGCGAACGACGGCGACGGCGTGCTCGAAGGCGCCGAGCTGGAGCAGCTGGGCGACGCCGCGCTCGCCGATCGCATCGAAGGCGTCTCCGTCTTCGCGCGCGTTCACCCGGCGCACAAGCTGAGGATCGTCGCTGCCTATCAGGGACGCGGCGAAGTCGTCGCGATGACCGGTGACGGCGTGAACGATGCGCCCGCCCTCGCCCGTGCGGACGTCGGCGTCGCGATGGGCGCCTCGGGAACCGAGGTCGCGAAGGAAGCGGCGAAGATCGTCATCGGCGACGACAACTTCGCGACGATCGTCGCGGCGGTAGAGGAAGGCCGCGTCGTTCACCGCAATCTCCAAAAGGCGGTGCTGCTGCTGCTCTCGACCGGCGTCGCCGAGGTACTCGTCCTGCTCCTCGCGTTGCTGCTCGGCTACCCGCCGCCCTTCGCCGCCGTGCAAATCCTTTGGAACAACCTGGTCACCGAGGGACTCATTACGGTGAACCTGGTGATGGAGCCGCCAGAGGGCGACGAGATGCGGCGCCGGCCCATCTCCGTGCGCGAATCGCTCATCACGCGCACGATGGTCGCGCGCATGGCGTTCATGGTTCCCGCGATCGTGCTCGCGACGCTCGGCTGGTTCGCGACGCGCATCGCCGCAGGCGTGCCCGAGGCGCAGGCGCGCACCGAGGCGTTCACGCTGCTCGCGATCTGCGAGTGGTTCAACGTGCTGAGCTGTCGCTCCGAGACGAGATCGGCGCTCGGCCTCGGCCTGCTCCGAAACCGCTGGCTGCTCGGCGGCCTCGCCGCCGGCAACTTGTTACAGATCGCCGTCGTGTTCTGGGCGCCCCTCGGCCGATTGTTCCAGACCGTGCCGTTCGGCCCGCGCGAGGTCGTCGCCCTCGCCGTCGTCGGAAGCCTCGTGCTCTGGGTTGAAGAGGCGAGGAAGTGGGCCGTGCGGGCGCGCCACGCGCGCCGCCAAACGAACCCGGAGGGCGCGTGAGCGATTACGCGGTTCTCGCACTCGGGGTGCTGTGCGCCGGCGGCGGCGGCGAGCTGTTCGTGCGCGGTCTGCTCGGGCTCGCGAGCTGGGCGCGCGTACCCGCTCGCATTGCCGCTTCAACCCTCGCGGCGTTCGCGACTTCCAGCCCCGAGCTCACCATCGCGGTCAACTCCGCGCTGGCGGGAGAGCCGGAGATCTCGCTCGGCGACGCGCTCGGCAGCAACGTCGTGAACGTGGCGCTGATCCTCGCGATCGCGGCTGTGATCGCCCGCATTCCGGCGCCGCCCGAGACGTTGAGGCGCGACTTTCCGGCCGCGCTGCTCACTCCGTTCCTGGTCGGCGCCCTCGCCTACGACGGCGCGCTCGGGCGCGCCGACGGCGTCGTGCTCCTCTGCGCGTTCTTCCTCTGGCTCGGGGGCGTGGTCGCCGAGGCGCGCCGCGAGCGCGCGCGCGGCGCGGCAGCTCCTGCTGGCGATCCGCCGTCGCGGGCGACCCTCATCATCGTCGTGGGCCTCGCATTGCTCGTCGTCGCAGGCCGCCTCGTCGTCGCAGGCGCCGAGGGCATCGGCGCGCGCACCGGCACGCATCTGTTCGTGATCGGCGCGACGCTCGTGGCGCTCGGGACGTCGGTTCCCGAGCTCGCGATCGCGGTCGTCTCGCAGCTGCGCCGGCGCCACGACGTCGGGCTCGGCACGATCCTCGGCAGCAACGTCTTCAACGGCCTGTTCATCATCGCTGTCGCGGCGCTGATCCAGCCGATCCCCGTCGCCTGGAGCGCGGTGCGGGTGCCGCTCGCGTTCGGCGTCGTCGCCGTTGCGGCGATTCTTCCCGGCCGCGCGGCGTCGATCGACCGCCGGCGCGGCGTCTTCCTCGTTGGTCTCTACGCGCTCTACGCGGCCACGCTCTCCGTCGGCACGTGAGCCCCGACGAAGCGCGGTCTGCGGAGTGGCGGAGCAGGCAGTCCATCGCGAACTCGTCTCTGCGAAATCGCTGCTCTACAGGGAATGTACAGGGAAAGTGTGTGGATCTGGGCCGCTTCCGGCTTCCAGTTCGCAGGGATTCCGTCCTTGCGTCCGGGGCTTGACCCGAATTCCCTTGCTTCGGGAACAGGGATTTCGCCGCCGTCGAACACGGAACCCCGGTCCGCTGGCGTTACTCGAAACTGGCGCACGGCGGGTTCAGTCGCCGCTGCGGTGCATGGTGAATCGACCCGCGCTCGGGCCCGTGTTCGATGCGCTGGTCGAGCACCACGAGCGCGACGCCCACCTCCTCCAGCTCGCCCACGAGGTTCACGAGGTGCCTCACGCTGCGCGCGAGCCGGTCGAGCTTGGTGACGACCACGGCCGAGATCCTCGCGGTGCCTCGCGGCGGCGACGACCGCGTCGAGCCCAAGGCCTGCGACCACGGGTGCCGCCGGCGGCTTAGTCGGTGACGCGAAGTAGGTCCCCGCCCGCTTGACGGCGGCGTGACATTCACTACCGTAGGGTTATATAACCAGTCGGCATTTGACGATGACCGCCGCTGAACGCCTCGACGCCACATTCTTCGCCCTCGCGGACCCGACGCGCCGGGCGATCCTCGCGCGCTTGGCGACCGGCGAGGCTTCGGTGACAGAGCTCGCCTCCCCCTTCGAGATGAGCCAGCCGGCCATCTCCAAGCACCTCAAGATCCTGGAGCGCGCCGGCCTCGTCTCCGTCGGCCACGACGCGCAGCGTCGCCCGCGCCGGCTGGAGCCCGGGCCGCTTCAAGCCGCCACCGAATGGATCGGACGCCATCGCGAGATCTGGGAGAGCAACTTCCAGCGCCTCGACGGATTGCTGGAAGACCTGCAGGCGCCGCGCAGTGTTCGGAAAAAGAAGAACCTCTGAGCCAACCCAAGGAGAAGACAATGCCGAAGGTCACCCCCTTCCTCTGGTTCGATGCGCCGCTCGACGAAGCGGTCGCCTACTACAAGTCGATCTTCACGAATGCGCGCGTCCTCTCGCAAACGCCGATGAGCGCGACGTTCGAGATCGAGGGACAGACGTTCTACGCGCTAGGTGGCGGCCCGCAATTCAAGTTCAACGAAGCGATCTCTTTCTTCATCGAATGCAAGGATCAGGAGGAGGTCGATCGTTACTGGGGAAAGCTCACCGCCGACGGCGGCGCCGAGAGCCAGTGCGGCTGGCTGAAGGACAAGTACGGCCTCTCCTGGCAGGTGATCCCGGCAACCCTGACGCGTTATCTGAGCGACAAGGACCGCGCCAAATCCCAGCGCGTCATGCAGGCCATGCTGCAGATGAAGAAGATCGACGTGGCCGCGCTCGACCGTGCCGCCGCCGCGGCGTGAAATGGAGGGGAGGACGCGGATGACCACGACCCTGGAGAAGGCGCAAGTCAGCCTACCGAGCGATCGCGAAGTGCGCGTCACGCGCGCGTTCAAGGCGCCGCGCGCGCTCGTCTACAAGGCCTATACCACGCCGGAATTGCTGCAGCGTTGGATGCTCGGGCCGCCTGGATGGACGATGCCCGTGTGTGAGATGGACGTGCGCGTGGGCGGAAAGTTCCGCTGGCGCTGGCGCAGCGAGGAGGACGGCAAGGAGTTCGGCTTCCATGGCGAGTTCCGCGAAGTCCAGCCGCCGGTGCGGCTCGTACACACAGAGATCTACGATCCGGGCGATGTCGGCGGAGAGATGGGCGGCGAAGCGCTGATCGTCGTCGAATTCTCCGAGAACGCAGGCGTGACGATCGTGACTTCCGTCATGGACTTCGGCTCCCAGGAAGCGCGCGACGCAGCGATGGCCACCGGCATGACCGACGGCACGGAGATGAGCTATCAGCAGCTCGACGCGCTGCTGGCCGGCATCGGCGCGTGAGGGCAGCGAAGAAGCAGGCCTGCTGCCGGCGAACACGGACCTTCGGTCCGATGGCGTAGTCGAGAGGGGTCGAGTCGCTCTTCCGACCAAGCAGTGCGTCAACGGCAGCGACGGCAAGGGATCCGAGCGACGGCCGAGCGCGCTGTCAGGCGATACGAAAAACTGACCCCCCGGCGACACGAGAAATTGACCCCCGCATGAGGAGGCGGGGGAGTGGAGGAGATGGAGCAGCGTTCCCTGCTGGCTTTGGGCCAGCGGGGGGAGG
>DASTOI010000669.1:0-4677 GCA_035762585.1 Myxococcota bacterium | reverse complement strand
AAGCACACGCCGCCGCCGCAAGGCGCGCTGCGCGAGGTGCGGCGCAGCACGCCGGCGCCCGACCCGCGCGCCGACGCTGGGATGCCGCCGACCCCGCCGCTGAACGAGGCCGCGCTGCGCGCCGAGCTGAGCGGGCTCGCGCCGCAGCTGCGCGCGCCCGATCCGTGGCGCGTACTCGGCGTCGAGGCCGACGCGAACGACGACCGCATCCGCGCCGCGTACGCGGAGCTCGCGAAGCGCACACATCCCGACCGCGTGATCGGCGCGAGCGACGCGGTGCGGCGGGTCGCGGAGGAGCTGTTCGCGTGCGCATCGAAGGCGTTCGACGCGATTCGCGACGAGGCCGCGCGCGCGGCGTGGCGGCGCGAGCAGAAGCAGGCCGAGGCGGACGCCGCCGCGCGCGAGGAGAGCGAGCGCGCCGTCCACGCCGAACGCGAATTCGTGCGCGGCGAGGGCTTGTTACGGGCGCGTCGCCCCGCCGAGGCGCTGCAGGCGTTCCGCAACGCGGTCGAGTCGTATCCGGAGGAGTGCGACTACCACGTCTACTTGGGCTGGGCGCACTACTTGGTCGCGCCGGAGGCTCCCAATCGTATCAACGAGGCCGTGCGGCACGTGATGAAGGGCCGCAAGCTCGCGCCCGATCGCCGCACGCCGTACCTGTTCCTCGGCCGGCTGTGCCAGGCCGCGGGGCGCGTCGATCAGGCCGAGAAGATGTACGCGCGCGCGATCCAGCTCGACCCCGACTGCGTCGAAGCGATGCGCGAGCTGCGCCTCGTGCGCATGCGGCAGGACAAAGCGCGCGGGATCGTCGGGCGAATCCTGAAGCGCTGACCCCTCCGCCCTCGCCTAGCTGCGCCCGAAGCGCAACTCTCCGCCGCCGATCCAAGCGAGGAGAGTGCGATGGCGAGCGTGCGCGTCAGCGGAGAGAAGATCTGGCTCGACGGCCAGCTGATCGATTGGGACGCCGCGAACGTCCACATCCTCACGCACACGCTGCACTACGGACTCGGCGTGTTCGAGGGCATCCGTTGTTATCGAACGGACGACGGGCGCTCGGCGGTGTTCCGCCTCGCCGAGCACGTGCGGCGCCTCTACGAATCCGCGCACATCAACATGATCGAGATCCCGTACTCGCGGGAGACGGTCACGAGCGCGATCGGCGCGACGCTGCGCGCGAACCGATTGCCCGAGGGCTACATCCGGCCGCTCGTCTTCATCGGCGACGGCGTGATGGGCATCAATCCGGCGGAGAATCCGGTGCGCGTTGCGGTGATCACTTGGCCGTGGGGCAAGTACTTGGGCGAGGAGGGCATGGAGCGAGGCATTCGCGCGCGCATCTCGTCGTTCCAGCGCCACTACGTGAACGCGAAGATGACGAAGGGCAAGACCTGCGGTGATTACGTGAACTCGATCCTCGCCAAGCGCGAGGCGCTGCTCGACGGCTATGACGAGGCGATCCTGCTCGACACGAGCGGGTTCGTCTCCGAGGCGACCGGCGAGAACGTCTTCATCGTCCGCGACGGCGTGCTGAAGACGCCGCCGGTCGAGACCGTGCTCGAGGGCATCACGCGCGCGTCGATCCTCGAGCTCGCGCGCGACAAGGGCATCCCGGCGCTAGAGGCGACGATCACGCGCGACGAGCTCTACATCGCGGACGAGGTGTTCATGACCGGCACCGCGGCGGAGCTGACGCCGGTGCGCGAGATCGACCACCGCGCGATCGGCAGCGGGAAGCGCGGGCCGCTGACGAAGGTGCTGCAGGACGCATTCTTCGACGTCGTCACCGGCCGCGATCGCAAGCACGAGAGCTGGCTGACCTACGTCTGACGCGCCGCTCTCTCTCTCTCTCTCTCTCTCTCTCTCGACGCAGTGCGCCACGAATAGATCCAACGGGGTCAGACCCCATTCCGGCTCCGGGCATCCCATGGCCGGACAACTTCGGACGCATGCGGGCTGCGAACCGCGTTGACGAGGCGCCTGGCGCGGGCGGTTGAGTCGCCGCCGCAACCACAAACGCGACAACGGGGTCTGACCCCCTTGTCGCTATCCGTGACGCGCCGCGGCGCAGCGGCGCCCGATGTGCGCGCTTTAGTGCGAGCCGATGGGGTCGGCGAACACGTAGCGATACGGCTTCATGATCAGGTGCTCGGTCGGCTTGCCAATCTCCGTGGGCTGCACGGCCACCGTCATCGCGGCCGCCGGCACCCAGAGCAGAGCGCCGACGCCGAGGCCGATCAGGCCGATCGGCCGCATCACGAGCACGTCGAACATCGGGCTCACGTGCGAGGCTTCGACATCGGTGAACTGTTGGTCTGCCGCCGCCGGACCCGCGATCAGAGCGGCGACGACCGTCGCCGCGAGAAGCTTCGACACACCGCGCATGACGATTCCCTCCGAGGGTTGAACGACCTCTCATCGGTGCGCGAGCGAGCGCACTGAAGGCCCGCGCGGTCGACTTCGCATTCGGAGTCGCGCGTTCCGCTGCAAGCGGGGCTTCACGAAGCGGCAGTTGCGCGGCAGGTTCTGTCCGATCCCGCGCAGCCCAGCGAGAGAACTCCCCGCGATGTCGACCGAAGCTACGCGAGCGCGCACCGAGAGGCCGCGCCTGCGCTCCATCCTCGCGCTCGCGATCTTCGCGGCCGCGCTCGGCTCCGTGGCGGCCGCCCATTACTACGTGCTGCGTGGCTTCGTGCTGGCGCCCGAGCTCGGCGAGCCGTGGCGCACGCTCGGCGTCGCGTTCGTGCCGATCGCGTTCGCGGGGCTGTTCGTCGGGCTCGCGCTCGAGCGCGTGCTCGCGCCGCCGTGGCTGCGCATCGTGTCGTGGCCGTTCGCGCTTTGGATCGGCGTGTTCTGGCTCGGCTTCGTCGCGCTGCTCTTCACCGACGTCGCGTTCTCACTGATGGGCGCGGCGAGCTTTGCTCCCGCTCTCGATCTCGCGCGCAGCCGCGCGCTCGCGGCCGGCGCACTGGTCGTGCTCGCGAGCAGCTTCGGCCTGCGCGGGGCGCTTCGACTGCCTCGCGTGAAGCGCGTCGAGCTCGCGCTCGCCGAATGGCCGCGTGCGCTCGAAGGCTTCCGGATCGTGCAGATCAGCGACATCCACATCGGTCCGATCCTCGGCCGCTCGTTCGCCGCGGCGCTCGTGGAGCGCGTGAACTCGCTCGCCCCCGATCTGATCGCGGTGACGGGCGATCTCGTCGACGGCGCGGTCGAGAAGGTCGGCGGCGAGGTCGAGCCGTTCGCCGCGCTGCGTGCGAGGCACGGCGCCTTCTTCGTGCCGGGCAACCACGACTTCTATTCCGGTCTCGGCGGCTGGGCCGACCGCGTGCGCGCGCTCGGCATGCGCGTGCTGCGCAACGAGCGCGTCCCGATCGGCGGGAGCGACGGCTTCGACCTCGCGGGCGTCGACGACCATCGCGGCGACTGGCGCGAAGGCTCGACCGAGGATCTCGGCGCGGCGCTCGCGCAGCGCGATCCGCGGCGCCCGGTCGTCCTGCTCGCACACGACCCGACGACGTTCGTGAAAGCGTCCGCAGCCGGCGTCGCGCTCCAGCTATCAGGGCACACGCATGGCGGCCAGATCTGGCCGTTCGGCGCGCTCGTTCGTCTGACCACGCCGTTCGTCGCGGGCCACTTCACGCGCGGCGACAGCCAGCTCTACGTGAGCCGCGGCTCCGGCTTCTGGGGCCCGCCGATGCGCTTGTTCGCGCCGAGCGAGATCACCGAGATCGTGCTGAGGCGGCGCCAGCCCAGCGACCGGCTCTAGCCGCGCACCCCTAACACCACGCCCAGCGCGAGCAGCCCGAGCCACGCGAGCCGGCGAAAGCGCTCGCTCGGCAGGCGTGCGGAGAGCGCGTGTCCGGCGTATTGGCCCGCGAGCGCCAACGGCGTCGCGAGCGCGGCTTCCCACAGCGCCCCGGCCTCCATCACGCCCTGCGCCGATGCGAACGCCATGCGCGCGAACGTCGAGCACAGGAAGAGCGCCTGGAGCGTCGCCTTCAGCTGCTGGGGCGTCCCGGCGCGGCTGTAGACGTACGCGATCAGCGGCGGCCCGCCGCTGTTGAACGCGCCGCCGAACAGGCCCGAGAGGCCGCCCGCGAGCGCGTCGCTGAGCCGGTTCTCGGGAACGCGCAGCGGGCGCGCGCTCAGGTTCCACAGCGAGACCGCGACGACGAGCGCGCCGAGCGCGCGCACGAGGATGCGCGCATCGAGGGACGCGAGCGCGAGCACGCCGAGCCCGACGCCGCCGAGCAGCCAAGGTGCGATGCGGCGCACCGGCGCCCACGCGACGTGGCCGCGCAGCTGCCAGAACAGGCTCGCCGTCACGAACGGGCTCACGAAGTTCACGACGTTCGCGGCGTGGACGAGCTCCATCGTCAGCGAGAGGCCGGCGGTGGCGACGATCCCGAAGCCGAAGCCGAACAGGCCCGCCACGAACGAAGCGAGCAGGACCAGCAGCGAAGTGACCACGACGCCGTCAGGAGACATGCGCGCGGGTCGTTAGCAGCACTGGCAGTGCGCGCGCCCCGGCGAGAGACTTGCGGGCTGCTCAGCGCAAGCGGCGCGCCGCGCGGCGCGCGCAGCGAGCCGAAGGCGAGCGAAGAGTGGAAGCCCGATTCGGCGACGCCGCTGCGTGCGGTGCTCGCGCATCCTGAGTGAATCTCCTCACTGCCCCCGCGG
>DASTOI010000668.1:0-7843 GCA_035762585.1 Myxococcota bacterium | reverse complement strand
GTGAGGAACGCCTCGCTCGCGGAGGCGAGCGCCGCGGCGGGCACGGCGCCGTCCTGCACCTTCACGCCCTCGGCGCGCGCGAGCTCGAGCACCGAGCGGCGCGTGACGCCGAGCAGCACCGCATCGCCGGGCGCCGTGCGCAGCGCGCCGTCCGCATCGACCAGGAAGAAGTTCGCGGTCGGCGTCTCGGTCAGGTTCCCGCGCTCGTCGAGCAGCACGATCTCGTCGTAGCCGGCGGTGCGCGCGCGCCACTTCGCGATCATCGCCGCCGTGTAGTTCCCGGCGACCTTCGCGTGCGGGTGCAGGATGTCGGCGCGGCGCTGCCGCACCTCCTTCTCGACCCACAGCCGCACCGTCTTCGGCGGGCGCGCAGGCGGCCGCGGCTTCCGTAACAACACGTCGGCCCACGGGTCGTAGGCGAGCGCGGCCACCGAGAGCCGGTCGTCCGCCGGCACGACGTCGACTTCCTCGGAGGCGAAGTACGCGTTCAGCTTCACCACCCTGGCGCCGGGGTTCGCGCGCACCGCCGCCTTGCACGCGGCGCGCAGCGTCGCCGCGTCTTGCGCGAGCGGCAGCCCGACCAGCCGCGCGCTCTCGATGAAGCGCTCGATGTGCTCGCGCAGCCGGAAGATCGCCGCGCCGCGCGGCGTCTCGTGCACGCTCATGTAGTCGAAGATCAGCGAGCCGCGCGCGAGCGACTGCGAGAGCACGTGCACGCGCGCCGCATCCCACGGCACGAGCGCGCCATCGAGCCAGAGCGTTCGGGCGGGCGGCGAAGCGTTCGCTGCGGACATGGCGGCGCAACGTAGCGGCGTGGCGCGCAGCCTTGCGCGTGTCGAACGGCCGGCAGCCCGAATGATCCGCGGGGCCCTCGACCCTCTCGCTGGCCGGATCTCCTCGGCTACCTTGCGCGGCCTTTCGCGGTTCGCGCGATCCCAAGCCGATGTAGCTCAGCTGGTAGAGCAGCTGATTCGTAATCAGCAGGTCGCCGGTTCGAATCCGGCCATCGGCTCCAGGAGATCCGGGCAGTTCGCTGCGGCGCGAGACGTCGCGCAGGAAGTGGCGCTGTATCACCTCGTTCAGCGTCTGCATGCCGCCGCCATCGCATCGAGTCCGGGCTCGCTTCGACACTGCCGGCACGTGGTCGAGGCAGTAGCTTCGTCGTCGCGATGGGCCATCTCGTTTGAATCTCGGCCCGCCGCCCGAACCCGACATCGGAGATCCAGCTGTTAGAGAAAGAGGGGCGCACGAGCGGGCATCGTGATGCTCGCCACGGAAGAGCACGCGAGCAGGAGCGACGGCGATCATGAGTCTCGTGCTGAACGTCAACGGCAAGCGAGTCGAGCTGGAAGTGGACGCGGACATGCCCTTGCTCTGGGCCCTCCGCGAGCAGCTCGCGCTCACCGGCACCAAGTACGGCTGCGGCATCGCGCAGTGCGGCGCCTGCACCGTCCATCTCGACGGCCGCGCCGTCCGCGCGTGTGTCACCCCGGTCTCCGCCGCCGCCGGCAAGCGCATCACCACTATCGAAGGCCTCGGCGCCAAGGACCACCCGCACCCCGTCCAGGTCGCGTGGACCGAAGTCGGCGTCCCGCAATGCGGCTACTGCCAGTCCGGCCAGATCATGTCCGCCGCCGCGCTCCTCGCCGAGAAGCCGAACGCGACGGATGCCGACATCGACGCCGCGATGGCGGGCAACCTCTGCCGCTGCGGCACGTACCTGCGCATCCGCCAGGCGATCAAGAAAGCCGCCGCTCGGATGGCGAAAAAGGAAGGGCCGGCATGAGCGTCGTCCCCGTCACGCGCCGCCGCTTCCTCGAGGTCACCGCCCTCGCCGCCGGCGGACTGCTGGTCGGCTTCCACGTCCCGGCCGAGGCCGCATCGATCCAGCCCGAGCCCTGGACCGCGCTCCCGCAAGGCGCCGAGATCAACGCCTGGCTCGCCATCGACGCCGAAGGGAACGTCACCATCCGCGTGCCCCATACCGAGATGGGGCAAGGCGCGCTCACGTCGGTCTCGATGATGATCGCCGAGGAGCTGAACGTCGACTGGGCCCGCGTGCGCGCGGTGTTCGCCGACCCCAACCGGCACCTCCGTAACAACAACGAATACACGACGATGTTCACGGCCGGCTCCGCGCTCGTGCGCCACCAGCACCCGCACATCATGCAGGCCGGCGCCTCCGCGCGAGAGCGCCTGAAGGAGGCCGCCGCCCGCGCTTGGGGCGTCGACCGCAGCCGCGTCGAAGCCCGGCTGGGCAAGCTCGAATCCGGCGCGCGCAGCGGCACGTATGCCGAGTTCGCGACCGCGGCCGCCGCGATCGCGCTCTCCGAAGAGCCCGCGATCAAGACGCCGGACCAGTGGTGGCTGCTCGGGAAGTCGCTGCATCGCCTCGACGTCGACGTGAAGTCGAACGGCAGCGCCGTGTACGCGATCGACGCGCAGCTGCCGGGCATGGTCTACGCGGCCGTGAAGGCGTGCCCCGTGCCATGGGGCCGCCTCGCGCGCTTCGACGACCGCGCGATCCGGAGCCGCCCCGGCATCGTCGCCGTGACCGCGCTCGAAGCCGCGCCCGGCAAGAAGGGCAATTCGGACCTTCAGGACGCCGTCGCCGTCGTCGCCGACAGCTGGTGGCGCGCCAAGACCGCGCTCGATCAGCTCCCGATCGAATGGGACACAGGCTCCGCCGCGAGCGTCAGCACCGCGTCACAGCAGGCGGAGGCGAAGCGGCTGCTGGACCGGCCCGGCGAAGCCGTGAGCGAAGGCGAAGGGACGCTCGCGGCGATCGCGGCGGCCGAGAAGGTCGTCACCGCCGAGTACCAACGGCCCTGGGAAACCCACGCGCGCATGGAGCCGATCAACGCGACGGCCAGCGTCGCGGCCGGGCGCGTCGACGTTTGGTCGCCGACCCAGGACCAGTCGGTCGCGCTCCAGCTCGCAGCCGACCAGGCGGGCACCAGCACGAAGAACGTCTTCGTCCACACGGTCTTCCTCGGCGGCGGCTTCGGCGGCAACGGCGCGGGCGGCACCGCCGTCACGCGCCAAGCCGTCGAGCTCTCGAAGCGGCTCGCTCGGCCGGTGAAGGTGATCTGGTCGCGCGAAGAGGACATCGCCCAGGACAAGCAGCGCCCGCCGAACGTCACGCGCCTTTCCGCCGCGCTCGGCGAGCGCGGACTCCCGACCGCCTGGTTCACGCGCTCCGTCTGGTTCACGCAGGACGGCATCGATCGCGTCGGTCCCGCCACCGCCGACTACGCGATCAGCAACATGCCTTATCAGGTTCCGAACCGTCGGCACGAGCGCATCAACGCCAAGGCGCACATCCCGGTCGCGACGCATCGCGCGCCCGGCACCAACCAGCACGGCTTCATGACCGAGTGCTTCGTCGACGAGGTCGCGCTCGCGGGCGGCTGGGATCCGCTCGAGTGGCGGCTCGAGCTGACGAAGGGCCTCGCCGACTGGCAGCTCGTGCTGCGGACGCTGAAGGACAAGGCCGGCTTCCGGACCGATCTTCCGCGGGGCCACGGCATGGGCGTCGCGATCGTCGAGGACCACGGCTCGATCTGCGCGGCCTGCGCGACGGTTCGCGTGAGCCGCGCCGGCGAGCTCGCGGTCGAGAAGGTCGTGGTCGTCATCGACAGCGGCCACGTCATCAACCCGCACAACGCCGCCGAGCAGCTCGAAGGCGGCGTCTGCTGGGAGCTCTCGCACGCGTGGATGGGCGGCCTCGAGCTGCGCGAAGGCCGTTTCGTCAACACCAACTTCGACGGCTATCCGCTGCTGCGGATGCCGCAGATGCCCACGGTCGAGGTCCACTTCGCGCTCTCCGGCGGCAAGAAGTGGGGCGGCATCGGCGAACCCGCGGGCCCGCCCGTTCCGCCGGCCGTCGCCAATGCGATCTGGTTCGCGACCGGCAAGCGCATCCGGTCGACTCCATTCAAGAGCCACGACCTGAGCTGGGGATGACGGCGCGACCGGTCATCGGCGTGAGTCAGCCCCGAAGCCTCATGCGCGAGCGCGCGCGCTGCAGCGCTCCGCGCTCGTGCGCGAGCACGCCGAGGGCTGCGGCAGCGACGAGCATCAGCGCCCGGCTGCTTGGCTCCGGGACCGGGTCGATCGTGAACGCGCTGTAGGTGACGTCCGCCTGCGAGAAGTTGTAGAACGCGAGGCTGCCGTTGGAGAAGCTGCCGTCGATCGAGAGCTCGAGCTGGTCGTCGACGAACACCATCAGGCTGTTCGGCAGGAAGACGAAGCGAAACTCGTAGGTCGTGAGCTCGTCCCAGCCGGTCCCGCCGAGCGTCACGCCGCGCGCGAGCTCCTGAAGACCGCTCGCATCGGCGTCGAAGTTCACGTGGCCCCAGAATTCGTCGGCTGTCGGGATGCCCGACACGCGCGAGACCGCGAGCCCTTCGAACGCGGTGCTGCCCGGCGTCGTGGACGGGTCGCCGAAATCGAAGGTCTGCTGCGTTTGCTTCCAGTCCACGAGCAGGTAATCGGCGCTGGCGTTGCTCGCGTCGCCCGGCTGATAGCCGATCGCGAATCCGATGTAGTCGTCGTCGTTGTTGCTGTTGACCTGGATGCTGCCTCGCACGTCGGTTCCGAACGCGGTGAAGTCGCTCACGTACAGCGTGGGCTGGCCGTTCACCGATTGATGGACCGAGCTGCCGTCGACTGCCGGCGTCCACACGCCCGCGCCGAAGCCGGCGACCGCGGGGTAGGACTCTGCGCTCCAATCGTTCAGGTCTACCGGCGCGGCCTGCGCACCGAGCGGAGCGCCCAACAGGGGCGCAGCGCAGGCTGACGCGACGAGCCAGCTCGCGCGGAGGGCGCGGCGCGCCGAGAGCAGTGACGCCTCGAGGGGCTCCATCGGGGTCTCCGGCTGGGCGCGGAAGGCCGCCTCAGTGGAGTGGCGCGACCGTTCTCGCGCGTGGCAGGACCGGGGGCTCGCATTTCCGCCCAATCGCCCAATCGGCAAGCGCGCGGCGCTCCCCTCTAACTCCTCAGCTCCGGCGGCAGCGGCAGCTTCGAGCGCTCGCAGTGCTCGCGGATCGTCGCTTCGTCGGCGCGGATCGCGAGGCTCGCGCTCTGCGCGCGCTCATCATCGCCGGCATCCAGCGCGGCGTTGTGGAGCGTGCGGTGCGTGCGCAGCGCGGCGAGGTGGCGGTCGAGGAGGCGCTCCGAGATCGCGAGCCCGGCGCCGCGCGCGGGCGGCAGCGGCTGGACATCGGCGGGCGGCTCGAGGCCGACCCGCGCGCACAGAAGCTGGATCGACGCGGTGATCTCGGCGAGCTCGCCATCGAGCGCGTGCAGGCGGACGCGCGCGACGCCTTTCCAGCTCGGCCGCGCGGCGTTTTTCGAGCAATGCGGCGCGCGCGCGCTCGAGGTCCACCAGCAGCGCTTCGTCGCCCATCGTCGGGGCTCCTGCGGAGTGGGTGGCCGCGAAGCGCGCCGCGCGGCGGGCCACGTCTTGCGACGCGCCTCAGCTCGTTCGTGGCGGCAGCCGCCGGCCGGTACCTCGCGCGGGGCCGGGGAGCTCCGTCGGCTGCGCACCCGAGATCACGACCGTCGTCGGGGCGAGCCGAAGCAGCAGATCGATGCGCGCCTCTTCGAGGACGGTCATCCCGCGCCGCGCGTCGCGCAGCCGATCGTCGCTGATGCGAAGGCCCGCAACGGCGAGATCGAACACGACGCCCTTCCGTGGGCTCCACGCGCACACGGCGGCCGTCGCCCGCTCGAGCCATGGCCGCGTCCACGCGTCGCCGCGCGCGAGCGCCTCGAGCGGCGGCGCCGCGCGAATCACCTCGAAGATCTCCGCGAGCTGGTGGATGTCGAAGGGCGGCTGCAAGGGCTGCGAACCCACCTCGGCTACCGGCTCGAAGCTCGCGGGAACCGCCGCCGGTCGCCCGCAGCCCGGCGATCGAGCCCGGGCGAATCGAGGCGCGCGAGCGGCCGCGGCGTCCCGTCGCGCGCGCTCGCCCAGAGCTGGACGAGCACGTCCTCCAGGATCGAGAGAGCCTTTTCCTGCGTCATCGCGAGCCCCCGTTTCAGCTGCCGCCGCGTGAATGGGCGCGTCTCCGGCGCCCGGGCCGGGGCAGAACTCCGCTGCTCGGCGTCGGCGACGGCGCGCGAATTTTGAAGAAGGGTCGCGCCGGAGGCTGACCTCACGGTGTTCGCGTCCACTCGGACGCTGCGCCTCAGCTCCGGCGCGACCTTCTCGTTGTCATCAGCAAGCCGCGCGCCAATTCGCGGCACTGTTGATGCAAGGAGCGCGAATGCGGGCGCTACGCGAGCTTGCGAGCGCGCGACGTCGGCCCGCGCGGCTACGTCGCTTCGTCCAGCACGCTGCGATCCACATCCGCCACGCGCGTCACGCCGGTCAGCGCCATCGCGACGCGTAGCTCGCGCTCGATCAGCTCGAGCACGTGCGCGACGCCCGCCTCGCCGCGCGCGCCGAGCGCGTAGACCCACGCGCGGCCGAGCAGCACGGCGTGCGCGCCGAGCGCGAGCATGCGCAGCACGTCGAGCCCGGAGCGGATGCCGCCGTCCGCGAGGACGAGCGCGCGCCCGCGCAGCGCATCGGCGATGCGCGGCAGCGCCCGCGCGGTCGAGAGCACGCCGTCGAGCTGACGCCCGCCGTGGTTCGACACGACGACGCCGTCGGCGCCGCGGTCGACCGCCGCGATCGCGTCCGGCGCGTCGAGCACGCCCTTCACGAGCAGCGGCCCGCGCCAGCGCGAGCGCACCCACTCGAGATCACGCCAGGTGACGCTCGGGTCGAAGTTCTCTCGCATCCACGCGAAGAAGTCCTCGATGCCGGTCTGGCCCGCGAGCAGCGGCGCGACGTTGCCTAGCTCGTGCGGTCGCCCCAACAAGCCGACGTCCCATGCCCAGGCCGGCCGCTGCGCCGCCTGAAGAACGCGCCGCAGCGCGCCGCCGAGCCCGGTGCCACCGGCGAGGCCGGAGCGCACGTCGCGGTAGCGCGAGCCCGGCACCGCCATGTCGACGGTAAACACGAGCGCCGAGCAGCGCGCGGCCTCGGCCTCATCGAGCAGCGCCTTCATGAAGCCGCGGTCGCGCATCATGTAGAGCTGGAACCAGAACGGCTCGCGCACGCCGCGCGCGACCTCGCCCAGCGAGCAGCAGCCGACCGTCGAGAGCGTGAATGGAACGCCGGCGGCCTCGGCGGCGCGCGCGGCCTGCAGCTCGCCGCGCCGCGCGCACAGGCCGGCGAGGCCGATCGGCGCGAGCGCGAGCGGGAGCCGGGCGCGGCGCCCCAACAAGTCGACGCCGAGCTCGAGCTGGGAAACGTCGCGCAGCACGCGCTGGCGCAGCGAAAGCGCGCGCAGATCGGCGACGTTGCGCGCGAGCGTTTGCTCGGCGAACGAGCCGCCGTCGACGTACTCGAACAGGAAGTGCGGGAGCTTGCGGCGGGCGAGCTCGCGGTAGTCGTCGACCGAGGCGGCGATCATGCGCCGCATGATGCACCAGCTCCTGGGCTCGCATCGCGTAACAGCGGGGTCTGACCCCGCTGTTACGCGGCGGTGACGCCGGAGTACGCTGGCGTGCGATGGCGTCCACTGCGCTCCGCGAAATCGCGCTCGGAATGGGTCTGCTCGCGCTCGCGGGCTGCGGCTCGTCGGGTGCGCATGGCACCCGCAGCGGCTCGCCGACCGACGCGCTGCCGCCGAACGTCACGCGGCTGGTGACCGAGGGGCTGCGCCCCGACTGGTCGGCCGACGGGAGCCGCCTGCTCTACCTCGACGCGCTCGTCGGCAACGTGTTCGAGCTCGAGCTCGCGACGCGCGCGGTGCGGCCGCTGACCGGGCACTTCGCGCACAGCGGC
>DASTOI010000667.1:0-7410 GCA_035762585.1 Myxococcota bacterium | reverse complement strand
AGGTGTTCTGGCTCGGCTGGAACGCCGACTACCCCGACGCGGAGAACTTTCTGTTCCTGCTGTACGGGCCGAACGCGAAGAGCGTCTCGGACGGGGAGAACACGGCGAACTACCAGAACCCCGTCTACGACCGGCTGTTCGAGCGCTTGAAGACGCTCGACGACGGGCCCGAGAAGCAGGCCGTGATCGATCAGATGGTGCGAATCCTCCAGGAAGACGCGCCGTGGACGATGGGATTCTTCCCGTACGCGTCGACGGCGCTCCAGAGCTGGGTGCACAACTCGAAGCCCGCGATCTTGATTCGCGACCACGGGCGCTACCTGCGCGTCGACGCGCAGGATCGCGTCGCGAAGCTCGAAGCGTGGAACCAGCCAACGCGCTGGCCGCTGGTCGCGCTCGGCGGCCTCGGGGCCGCCGCGTTCCTGCTCGCGCAGCGCAGCCTGCGCCGCCGCGAGCGCCTGAACGCACGCGGCGAGCTGCTGGCCGAGTGACTCGGATGCCCCCGTGCTGAGCTACGTCGTTCGCCGCGCGCTGTACGGACTGGTCGTTCTCGCGGGCGTGAACTTCGCGACGTTCGTCCTGTTCTTCACGGTGAACACGCCCGACGACATGGCGCGCCTCAACATCGGCGGCAAGCGCGTCACGCAGGAACTGATCGATCGCTGGAAGGCGGAGCGCGGCTACGACAAGCCGCTCTACTGGAACGGCGCGCGCCTCGGCGCGGACAAGCTCACCGAGACGATCTTCTGGGAGCGCTCGGTGTCGCTCTTCTCGCTGAACTTCGGCCGCGCCGACAGCGAGGCGGCCGGCGACATCGGCCACGAGGTCGCGCGGCGCATGCGCGTGAGCATCCAGCTCGCGCTGCCGATCTTCGCGATGCAGATCCTCGCGAGCGTCTCGTTCGCGCTCGTGCTCGTGTTGTTTCGAAACTCGCGCCTCGATCTCGCGGGCGTCGTGCTCTGCGTCGTGATGCTCTCGATCTCGTCGCTCTTCTACATCATCGTCGGCCAGTTCGCGTTCGCGCGCGTGATGCGGCTCGTGCCGATCTCGGGCTTCGGCGCCGGCCTCGATCTGATCCGCTTCCTCGCACTGCCCGTGATGCTCTCGGTGATCGCGCGGCTCGGAGCCGAGGCCAGGCTCTACCGCGCGATGCTGCTCGAGGAGACGGGCAAGGACTTCGTGCGGACCGCGCGCGCGAAAGGCCTGGGCGAGACGCGCGTGCTCTCGCGCCACGTACTGCGCAATGCATTGATCCCGATCATCACGAGCGCCGGCGGCTACCTGCCGTTCGTGTTCATGGGCAGCCTGCTGTTCGAGAGCTTCTTCGGC
Organism: Myxococcota bacterium; assembly: GCA_035762585.1. Classification (GTDB taxonomy): domain Bacteria; phylum Myxococcota_A; class UBA9160; order UBA9160; family UBA6930; genus VGRF01. The sequence goes on along the minus strand of DASTOI010000667.1, from coordinate 6,081 downwards.
ATCCCCGGCCTCGGCGCCTACGTGATCGAGGCGATCAGCAAGCAGGATTTCGCGATCGTGCGAACGATGGTGTTCGTCGGCTCATGCCTCTACATCGCCAGCTACGCGCTGATCGACGTCGCCTACACATGGGCCGATCCGCGCGTGCGGCTGGGCTGAGGAAACACACACGTGCCCAAGTTCGTGTTGTTATGGACCGACGCGGCGATCTGGGGGCTCGTGCTCGCGGTCGCGGCGTACGCGTTCGGCGTGCGGCGCAGCGTGAATCTCGCAGCCACCTGGCGGCGCGTGTTCCGCGACGCGCCGGCGCTGGCGTCGTCGGTCGTGCTCAGCGCGTGTCTCGCGGTCGCGCTGCTCGACAGCCTGCACTTCCGCGCGCTGCTGCCCGCGGCCGAGGGCGTGGCCGCCGCCTACGACACGCGCACTCAGTCCGCGCTCGACGTCGTGCTCGCGCCGCTCGCCGAATCGCGCGAGACGACGTACTCGCGGCCGCTGGCGTTCGTCAGCTTCACGAAGGAGTCGGTCGAGATCGCTGGACGCACCGAGCGGGTCGCGCCGCGGCTCGTGTTCGGCGGCGCGCACCTCTCCGATCCCGCGCGACAGTGGGCCGGCGACGTCGGGCGTCGCGCGGCGACGGGCGCCGCGCTCGGCGCGCTCGCGAGCGTGCTCGCGGGCGTGCTCGTCGCGCTGCGCGTCGGCCGCAGGGAGGGGCTCGGCCTGCGCGACGCCGCGCGCGCCGTCTGGCGCGGCGAGACCGAGCTGCCGTGGCGCGCCGCGCTCGGCGCCGCCGCCGGCCTGTTCGGGTTCGGCGGCGCGATCGCATCGCTCGCCGGCTGGTACCACCCGTTCGGCACCGACGTCACCGGCAACGACGTCCTCTACCAGTCGCTGAAGAGCATTCGCACCGCGTTCGTGATCGGCTCGCTCGCGACGCTCGCGACGCTTCCGCTCGCGGTCGTGCTCGGCATCATGGCCGGCTACTTCAAGGGCTGGATCGACGACGCGATCCAATATTTCTACACGGTGCTGTCGTCGATCCCGAACATCCTGTTGATCGCCGCGTGTGTGCTGATGGTCCAGGTGTTCCTCGACACGCACGAGGACCTGTTCGAGACCGGTCTCGAGCGCGCGGACCTGAAGCTGTTCCTGCTCTGCATGGTGCTCGGCTTCACCGGCTGGTCGGGCCTGTGCCGCCTGTTGCGCGGCGAGACGCTGAAGCTGCGCGAGCTCGAGTTCGTGCAGGCGGCGCAGGCGTTCGGCGTCTCCTCCGCGCGAATCATGACGCGGCACATCTTTCCGAACGTCGCGCACCTGATGCTGATCGTGCTCGTGCTCGAGTTCTCGTCGCTGATCCTGTACGAGGCGGTGCTCTCGTACGTCGGCGTGGGCGTCGATCCCTCGATGAACAGCTTCGGCGGCATGATCAATCTGGGCCGCAGCGAGATGAGCCGCGATCCGGTCGTGTGGTGGTCGCTCAGCTCCGCGTTCCTGTTCATGTTCTCGCTCGTGCTCGCGGCGAATCTGTTCGCCGACGGCGTGCGCGACGCGTTCGACCCGCGCGCGCGCGCGTTCCGGCCGCGCGTCGTGACCCGCAAGATCGCCGTCGCCGCCGGCGCGGTGCCGGGCTGAGCATGCTCGCCGTACGCGATCTCGAGGTCGCGCTTGACAGCGAGACGGGACTGGTGCGCGCGATCGACGGCCTCTCGCTCGCGATCGAGCGCGGCGAGACGTTCGCGCTCGTCGGCGAGAGCGGCTGCGGCAAGAGCATGACCGCGCTCGCGCTGATGCGGCTCTTGCCCGAGAACGGGCGCGTGCTCGCCGGCGACATCGCGCTCGACGGCACCGACACGCTCGCGCTCAGCGAACGCGCGATGCGCACCATCCGCGGCGGGCGCATCGGCATGATCTTCCAGGAGCCGGCGACCAGCCTGAACCCGGTGATGAAGGTGGGCGACCAGATCGTCGAGGCGATCGAGGCGCACACCGCGCTCCGCGGCGCCGCCGCGCGTGCGAAAGCGATCGATTGGCTGCGCCGCGTCGGCATTCCCGACCCCGAGCGTCGGATCGACGACTACCCGTTCCGGATGAGCGGCGGCCAGAAGCAGCGCGTGATGATCGCGATGACGCTCGCGACCGAGCCGGACTACTTGATCGCGGACGAGCCGACCACCGCGCTCGACGTCACGATCCAGAAGCAGATCCTCGATTTGTTACGGGAGCTGCAGCGCGAGCACGGCATGGGCCTGCTGCTGATCACGCACGATCTCGGCGTGGTCGCGGGGATGGCCCAGACCGTCGCGCTGATGTACGCGGGCCAGATCATCGAAGTCGCGCCCGCGGACGAGTTCTTCCGCGCGCCGAAGCATCCCTACGCGCAGGCGCTGTTGCGCGCGCTGCCCGACATGGCGCGCCAAGGCGAGCCGCTCGCTGCGATCGCCGGCAGCGTGCCGCCGCTGACCGAGCGCTTCGTCGGCTGCCGCTTCGCGCCGCGCTGCGCGAGCGCGCTGCCCGAGTGCGCGGGCACGCCGCCGCAGCTGCTGCCGCTCGGGAGCACGCGCAGCGTGCGCTGCCTGTTGTACGCGGGCGGCGAGAACACGGCGCTCGCCGCGCCGGAGCGGAAGCCGCTCGCGCACGCCCTCGCGCGCGCGGCGAGCGCGGGCGGCCCGCTGCTCGCGGTGAAGGACCTGCGCGTGCGCTTCCCGCAGCGCTCGGGTTTGTTGCAGCGCGTCACGGGGCACTTCGAAGCCGTCGCGGGCGTGTCGTTCGACATCCGGCCGGCGGAGACGCTCGCGCTCGTCGGCGAATCCGGCTGCGGGAAGACGACGACCGGCAAGGCGATCGTCCAGCTGCTGCGCGGGCAGGCGACGATCGACGGCAGCGCGCTGCTCGGCGGCGAGAACTTGTTCGCGCTTCAGGGCGACGCGCTCGCGACCGCGCGGCGCGACATCCAGATCATCTTCCAAGACCCATTCGCGTCGCTGAACCCGCGCATGCGAGTGCGCGCGATCCTCGAGGAAGGCCTGCTCTCGCTGCGTCCCGAGCAGAGCGCGGCCGAGCGGCGCGAGCGCATCGAGCGGCTCACGGAGCAGGTCGGGCTGCGCCGCGAGGCGCTCGACCGTTACCCGCACGAGTTCAGCGGCGGGCAGCGCCAGCGCATCGCGATCGCGCGCGCCCTCGCGGTGGAGCCGAAGCTGGTCGTCTGCGACGAGCCGACCTCGGCGCTCGACGTCAGCGTGCAGGCCCAGATCCTGAATCTGCTCGAGCAGCTGCAGCGCGACCTCGGCGTCGCGTACCTGCTGATCACGCACAACCTCGGCGTGGTCGAGTACATCGCCGATCGCGTGGCGGTGATGCAGGCGGGCCGCATCGTCGAGCAGGGCCCGAGCGAGGCGGTGCTGCGCCATCCGCAGCACGCGTACACGCAGACGCTGCTGGCCGCCGTGCCGCGGCTCGCGTCCACCGGCTGACCGCTCGACGACGCTCCAGTCGCTCTACGAGCCGCGCAGCTCGCCGTGTTATGGTGGCCGGCGTTGCAGGAGCGGAGCCGTCGGCATGAGAACTGGGCGTTATTGGAAGTGCGTCGGCGTCTCGGCCCTCGCGCTGATCCTGGCGGCGCCGCTGTTCGCCAAGGAGGAGAAGCTCGCTTCGCCGCCCGAGCCCGCGCCGATCTCGGCGAAGGAGCGCGGGTCTTACGGCGTGGTGTTCGAGAGGGTTTTGTTCCGAATCCCAGCCGGCACGCCGCTCGCGACGACGCGCCTGCGCGGCAAGGTCGTCAAGCAGACGACCTGGGACGGCGACGCTCAAGATTCGGACGCGTTCGACGTGGCTTCGACCGACGAGCTCCGGCGCCTCGGCTACGACGCTCGCGACGCCGGCGATGCCGTCTTCACGCCGGACTCGACCGTGCACACGCGTTTCCAGATCGCCGCGATCGTGCATGCCATGACGCTCGAGTTCGACGTGAAGCCCGATCGACGCAATTACGGTGCCACGCTCAGCGAGGACAGCACCGGCCGTGCCAACATGGAGATCGAGTTCCAGGTCTTCGACGCGGTCGCAAAGAAGCTCGTCTCGAGAAAGCGCGTGACCGCGATTGGAAGCGACGTCGGCCGCTCTCCGACGCCGATGCCGAAGGCGCTTCTTCACGGCCTACGGCTCGCGCTGGGCGACTCGGCCTTCGTCGAGCCGATGCTGATGAGCGCTGCCACGACGACGGCCGTCGCGCAGAAGCGCAAGCTGCATCGCTGCCAGGCTGCCGAGCTGTCGCTGCCGTCGCGGATGCCCGACGCGCTCGCGGCGGTCGTAGTCGTTGCAGTCGGCTCCTCCAACGGCGCCGGCGCGCTGATCTCGGACGACGGTTACGTCGTGACAGCGGCGCACATCGTCGGGGACGAGAAGTCCGCACTGCTGCGCCTCAAGTTGGGTCTCGAGCTCCCGGCCGAGGTGATCTTCATCGATTCCGGCCGAGATGCGGCGCTGCTGAAGATCCCGGGACGCGGCTACGCGTGCTTGCGGACTGCCAGCGCGGCTCCGCCGATCGGGACGGAGATCTGGGCGATCGGAAATCCGGTCAGCGAGGAGCTCGCGCGTTCCGTCACCCGCGGCGTCGTCAGCGGCAACCAAACGGTGCGGGGCCGCTCGTACCTCCAAACGGACGCGGCGGTGAACCCCGGCAACAGCGGCGGTCCGCTGATCGATTCGGCCGGCGCGATTCGCGGCATCGTCGTCGAGAAGATCTGGCTGCCGGGAGTCGAGGGGCTGGGCTTCGCGATTCCGATCGACGACGCAGAGCGGGCGCTCGGAATCGAGTGGGAGTAGCGGCCGGCCTCCGGGCGAGGATCCCGCGAAGGAGAGCGCAATGAATCGTCCGCCGACGACCTCTTGGTTCACCCGCTTCGCGAAGGCGATCTCGCGCGCGACGGGAAGACCCGTCGCGTTCACGATCGCGACCGCTTCGATCGTCGCCTGGCTCCTGGTGGGCCCGCTGTTCGGCTTCAGCCAGGGCTGGCAGCTCGCGATCAATTCCGTCACGACGATCGTCACGCTGCTGATGGTGTTCCTGATTCAGAACACGCAGAACCGCGACGCCGAGGCGATCCAGATCAAGCTCGACGAGCTGCTGCGCGCGACCCACGGCGCGCACAACGCGCTGCTCGACCTCGAGGAGCTCGAGGAGAGCGAGCTCGACAAGATTCGCGCGTCCTACGTCGAGCTCGCCGAGCGGGCGCGCGAGGCGCTCGCGCAGGGCGGCGACGACGGCGATTCACCGGAGACCGCGCGCCGCGCCTGAAACGACGCTTGCAGCCCGAGAGCGCGGCCGGCACTCTGCGCGCGCTCGGCGTGCCGCGCCGGGCGCCCAACAAGTTCCAGGCGGGGGTCTCGACACATGCGGCTCGAATACTCGTTCGCGCTCGATCAAGTCGAGGTGCCGCGCTTCTCGGTCGAGGCGGTCGAAGGCATCGGCAAGGTCTTCACGCTCGCGGTCACGGTGCTGAACGTGCTCGCTTCGCGCGGCCAGGTCGATCTCGTCTTCCACGGCCTCAACCCCGAAGACCCGTCGCGCAAGATCGAGGCGTTCAAGAAGATCATCGAGAGCGCGGAGTCGGGCTTTCAGCTCCAGTACGGCGCGGGGCAGGGCGGCTCGGTGCCGGGCTCTTCGTCCTACTACCAATGGGTGAAGCTGCGGCGCTTGAAGTAGTGCAGGTTTTTTTCGCGCCGCGGGAACTCGACGGCGCGGCGCGGTTTCGCTGCGGCGGCGCATGAACGGAGCTGGAAGCAGTTGATCGAAGCCCAGAACATCGTGAAGCGATACGGAGACACCGTCGCGGTCGACGGTGTCTCGTTCTCCGTCGCCGCGGGTGAAGTCGTCGGATTTCTGGGGCCGAACGGCGCCGGCAAGACGACGACGATGCGGATCCTCACGGGCTACTTGCCCGCGAGCGACGGCACCGCGCTGATCGACGGCCACGACATCTTCCGCGAGGCGATCGCCGCGCGGCGCGCGATCGGATACCTCCCCGAGCTGCCGCCGCTCTATCCCGAGATGGACGTGCAGGGCTATCTGACGTTCGTCGCGAAGCT
>DASTOI010000666.1:0-2006 GCA_035762585.1 Myxococcota bacterium | reverse complement strand
CAACACCATCTCGGACGCGCTGGGGTTCCTGGGCGGCATGGAGCTGAGCGAGAACGAGCGGAAGATCGCGGCCGAGCTGCTCAAGGAGATCCGCAGCCGCCTGGGTTTCCTCGTGGACGTGGGCCTGAGCTACCTCACCCTCGACCGCACCGCCTCCACCCTCTCCGGCGGCGAGAGCCAGCGCATCCGGCTCGCGTCGCAGATCGGCAGCGAGCTGACGGGCGTGCTCTACATCCTCGACGAGCCGTCGATCGGCCTGCACCAGCGCGACAACGGCCGCCTGCTCGCAACGCTGAAGCGGCTGCGCGACATGAGCAACACCGTGATCGTGGTCGAGCACGACGAGGAGACGATCGAGGCGGCGGACTTCGTGCTCGACTTCGGCCCCGGCGCGGGCGCCGCGGGCGGCGAGATCGTGTTTGCGGGCACGCCTGCGCAGATGCGCAAATCGAGGCGCTCGCTGACCGGCGCGTACTTATCAGGGCGTCTCGCGATCGACACGCCGAGAGAACGGCGCCAGGGCTCCGGGAAGTTCGTGCGCGTCGAGGGCGCGCGCGAGCACAACTTGAAGGACATCGACGTCGACTTCCCGCTCGAAACGCTCACGGCCGTTACGGGCGTTTCGGGCGCGGGCAAGAGCACGCTCGTGAACGCGGTGCTGTTCCCGGCGCTGCGGCGCGTGTTCCACGGCAGCCACGATCCGGCCGGCGCGCACGATCGGCTCGGCGGGCTCGAGCACATCGACAAGGTCATCGACATCGATCAGAAGCCGATCGGCCGCACGCCGCGCAGCAACCCGGCGACCTACACGAAGGTGTTCGACGAGATCCGCGACGTGTTCGCGACCACGCCCGACGCGCGCACCTACGGCTACAAGGCGGGCCGCTTCTCGTTCAACGTGAAGGGCGGGCGCTGCGAGGCGTGCGAAGGCGACGGCGTGAAGCGCATCGAGATGCACTTCCTCGCCGACGTGTTCGTGCCGTGCGAGGTGTGCAAGGGCAAGCGCTTCAACGAGTCGACGCTGCGCGTGCGCTTCAAGGGCTTGAACATCGCCGAGGTGCTCGAGCTCTCGGTCGCGGAAGCGCTCGCGGTGTTCGAGAACCAGCCGAAGGTGCTCGCCGGCCTGCGCACGCTCGGCGAGGTCGGCCTCGGCTACCTGAAGCTCGGCCAGCCGTCGCCGACGCTCTCCGGCGGCGAGGCGCAGCGCATCAAGCTCGCGCGCGAGCTCTCGCGCACCGCGACCGGCCGCACGCTCTACATCCTCGACGAGCCGACGACGGGCCTTCACTTCGACGACCTGAAGAAGCTGATCGCGGTGCTCGAGCGCCTCGTCGACGCGGGCAACACCGTCGTCGTGATCGAGCACAACCTCGACGTGATCCGCTGCGCGGACTGGGTGATCGACCTCGGCCCCGAGGGCGGCGACGGCGGCGGCCGCATCGTCGCGCAGGGCACGCCCGAGCAGATCACCAAGTGCCCTGATAGCTACACCGGCCAATACCTGAAGAAGGTCTTACGGTGATCGACCGCGCGCCCGACCGGCGCGAGCCCGGCATCGCGCGACTGCTCGCGATCATGGCGCGGCTGCGCGATCCGAAGGCCGGCTGCCCGTGGGATCTCGAGCAGGATTTCGCGTCGATCGCGAAGCACACGCTCGAAGAGGCTTACGAAGTCGAGGACGCGATCCGCAGCGGCGATATGCGCGCGCTCGAAGACGAGCTCGGCGATTTGTTACTGCAGGTCGTTTTCCATGCGCGCATGGCCGAGGAAGCCGGCCACTTCGACTTCGACGCGGTCGCGCACGCGATCAGCGACAAGCTCGTGCGCCGGCATCCCGGGATTTTCGGCGACGCCGAGATCGCGACGGCGGAGCAGCAGGTCGCGAGCTGGGAGGCGATCAAGGCTCAGGAGCGCGCGGCGAAGCAGAGCGCCGCGGGAGATGGGCCAAAGAGCGCGCTCGACGACGTCCCGCTCGCGCTGCCCGCGCTCGCGCGCGCCGCGAAGCT
>DASTOI010000665.1:0-3410 GCA_035762585.1 Myxococcota bacterium | reverse complement strand
CGAGATCCTCGAGCGGCGTGACGTCGGCGTACGTCATGCGCAGCAGGTCTTCCTTCGCGTAGCCGAGCATCTCCTCGAGGCGCGGATTGACGCTCAGCCAGCGGCCCTCGGCGGAGAGCTGCGCCATGCCGATCGGCGCGTTGTCGAACGTGCGCCGGAAACGGCTCTCGCTGGCGAGCAGCGCGCTGAGCGCCCCGAGCCGTTCGCGCTCGGCGCGGCGCAGCGAGAGATAGGAGCGGAAGGCGACACCGATCAGCGCCGCCATCGTCGAGACCGCGAGCAGCGTCGCCTCGGTGGCCGGCGACATCAGCTGCCCGCGCGCGATCGCGAGCACCATCGCCGCCGCGATCAGCGGGATGCCGACCGCCGGCGCGATCAGCCGCCGCAGCTCGCTGCCCGCGACGCTCGGATCGAGCAGCGCCGCCGCGAAGCCGGTCTCGGGCTTCCGGAACAGCGCGCCGCTGGCCGCCGCGAGAAACGCGAGCGACGAGAACAGCGACATCGGAGCGTACGTGCGAAGACCGAGCGGCGGCGCGCCGTACAGGAAGCCGACCAGCGCGATCGCGGCGAGCGAGAGCGGAATCGATGCGAGCACCTGCGCGAGCGCCGCGCGCGTCGCGAGCAGCGAGCCGCCGAGCAGCGCGAACGCGAAGGCCGACTCGGGCGCCATCCGCAGCACATCGCTGGCGCTTGGATTGCGCGCCCACGTGGAGAACAGCTGCGTGGCGCCGGTCTGCACGCCGAGAAGCGCTTCGAAGCCGGCGACCACGCCGGCGGCGAGGACCAGCGCGGCGAGCAGCCCGGAGCCGTAACGAGTTGCGCGCGCGCGCACGATCGAGAGCGCGAGCGCGCCGCCGATCAGCACGAAGCACAGCGCCGAATCGGGCGGCATCGGCGCGAAGCTCGGCAACAAGCTCTTCAGCAAGCCCACTTCGAGGCGCCAGCCGATCAGCACCATCAGCCCGGCGACGACCGCGATCGACGCGCTCCCAGCAACGATGCGCGCGGCGGTGGGCGATTCCGCCGCAGGAGGCGCCGTCGCGTCCGTCATTGCTGCCAATCCCGCCTTCTATCGCGCGCCGAGCGCGGCCTCTCCCACGTCCCCCTCTAAGGACTGGGAGCTTTCGCATCGCCCTCGGGCGAAACCACCTTCCAGCCTGCGCGAGCGTGCGTTGAATCGAGATAGCGAGGGCATGGTGGCATCGCTCCAGGTGCGTACTTGTCGTAGACGTAACCGCAGTCGACGCAGCGGAAGGTGCCCGGCTGGGTCTGTACGCCATAGCCGATCACGATCACCAGGTCGGAACAGTCCATTTCCCTTCCTCTTCAGCGTTCGGCTCGCGACTCACCTCCCCGACGGCGTGTCGGGCCCAAACGGTGCAGGGCGCGTGCCATCGGCGCGCGGCGCTTATTGGGTCAACGCCGAGCCGGACGCAGCCGCGGATCGAACGCGAACGGACGCGCCCGGCCGACTTCGACCCGGGCAAAATCGGCGTGGCGGAGCGCGAGCAGGTAGTTCAGCTCGGCCGGGATGATCGCGGACGGCACCGCCAGCACTGCGGAGCGTCCGGCGCGCAGCCAACGCCCGCCCACGCGCTGGGTCGCCTCGCGCGGCGGCCGCCACTGCCAGCCGCGCGGCGGACGAGCGCAGCGCTCGAGCTGCACGCTTTCCGGGATGCGCGCCGGCACCCACGCGAAGCGCCGCTTCCCCGGCGGCCCGTCGAGATGAGCGAGCGCTTCGAGGGCAGCAAGCGCGAGCGAGCCCGCCGCATAGACCACGCGCTCCCCAGGCGCGCTCCAGCGGCCGCCGCTCTCGAGCGCTTCTTCGCCGCTGTACGCCCGTAGAGCCTCGGCCGCCGGCACGACGCGGTAGATCAGCAGCGGTTTCTCGGAGTACATCACGCGCTCGGGCGGGTCTGGCGGCCGTCGCCGCGCGTGGAGCAATCCGCGTGCCGCGCGGCCAGGCGAGCCGCCCGCGTCGCACTACCGTGCGCGTCTCTCCATGAAGGACCCGATGCCCGACGCTCCCGCGCCGCTGCTGCCGATCCCCGACGCGCTCACGCAGTTCTTCTGGGACGGCGTCGCGCAGAGCGAGCTCCGCATCCAGCGCTGCCAGCAGTGCCGCAAGTACATCCACTACCCGCGGCCGGTGTGCCGCTTCTGCCGCTCGCGCGACCTGAGGGGTGAGCCCGTCTCGGGACGCGCGACGCTGTACAGCTGGACGATCGCGACGCAGGCGTTCCATCCCTTTTGGGTGGAGCGTGTGTCGTTCACGATCGCGACGGTCGAGCTCGCCGAGCAGGAGCGGCTGATGTTCCTCTCGCAGATCGTCGCGTGCCCGGAGAGCGAGCTGCGCGCCGGGATGCCGCTCGAGGTCGTGTTCGAGCGCGTCGCGCCCGAGCTGACGCTCCCGTTCTTCAAGCCCGTGGCGGCTGCGCGATGACGCGCGTCGCGATCGCCGGCGTCGGCTACTCGCGCGTCGGCCGCAACACGGGCCTCTCGGAGACCGATCTCGTGATCGAGTCGACGCTCGCGGCGCTCGCCGATGCGGGGCTCGAGGCGCGCGATGTCGACGGCGTCGTCAGCATGGGCAGCGACGCGCTGCGCGACGCGTGGATGCTCGGCATCACGCCGCTGAGCTGGTTCTTCGCGGGCGGCATCGGGCCCGCGTTCGTGTACGCGGCGCATCAGGCGATCGCGGCGATCGCGGCCGGCTTCTGCCACACCGCGCTCGCGCTGCGCATCATTCCCCAACAACCGACCGGCACGAAGCTGCTGGGCGGCGGCGGCGCCGCGCATCCGATGACGGCCGGCCTCCTCCACGCGTCGGGCGACCGCCAGTTCTCGCTGCCGTTCGGCGCGGGCAACCCGCCGCAGTGGGCCGGCCTGCTGACGCAGCGGCACATGGCGCAGTTCGGGACGACCGCCGAGCACTTCGGCCATCACGTGATCGCACAGCGCGCGCACGCGGCGCTGAACGACGACGCGTTCTTCCGCGAGCCGTTGACGATGGAGCAATACCTCGCCTCGCGCTTCGTCTCGAAGCCGTTGCGGATCCTCGACTGCGACTACCCGTGCGACTCCGGCTCGGCGGTGATCTTCACGACCGCCGAGCGCGCGCGCGATCTGCGCAAGCCGCTCGTGCTCGTCGAAGCCGCCGCGCTCTCGGCGACGCGCGATCTTCACTTCGAGATCCTCGAGGACATGGCCGAGACGTCGCCGAAGCACTGCGCACAGCAATTATGGGCGCGCACCGATCTGCGGCCGCGTGACGTCGACACCGCGCAGCTCTACGACGGCTTCTCGGTGATCACGTTCCAGTGGCTCGAGGCGCTCGGCTTCTGCGCGCCGGGCGAAGCCGGCCCGTTCGTCGCGGCGGGGCACACCCGCCTCGGCGGCCGGCTGCCGAC
>DASTOI010000664.1:0-5052 GCA_035762585.1 Myxococcota bacterium | reverse complement strand
CGAGAGCGCCGGTGCGTGAGATGTTCACGACGATCCCGGCGAAGTGGAGGTCCCGACGGCGTAGAGCACCGGAAGGCGGGCAGAGGCACGAGGACGCGACCAAGGCGATTGAGCGGCCAGCCAAGCGACAGCCGGGCCGGCTGACCGCGCTGCTCGAGATCGCTGGCTTCCCGCGATGGAATCGGACGTGGGGCGGCCGCGTATGGTGCCCGCTATGGCTCTCGCGATGCCTGCCCGCACGCGCGCCCCCGTCGTCGCTCGCGGCGTCAGCCGGCTGGCCTTCGAGGGTGTCGAGCAGCTCACGCGCGTCGTCGAGGCGATGCACGCGAACATCGCGGCAGCGCCGCTTCCGTTCGGCCGCGGCACGGCCGGCCGCACGCGCGGGCTCACCGGCTTCGTCTACGAATGCATTCGCTTCGTGAACAGAGGCGCGTACGCCGTAATCGATGGCGCGCTCGACCTCGTGCCGCCGCGGGCAGGCTCGGCCGCCGAGGCGTCGCGCTCGGAGACCTGGGTCTCGGTTCTGAACGGCGTGCTCGGCGATCACCTCGCGGCGAGCGGGAACCCGCTCGCGATCCCGATGCAGCTCCGCCGCGCGGGCGAGCCGAGCGCGAGGATCGTCGTCTTGATCCACGGGCTCTGCATGAGCGATCGCCAGTGGATGCGCAACGGGCACGACCACGGCGAGGCGCTCGCGCGCGACCTCGGCGTGACACCCGTCTATGTCCACTACAACACGGGACGCCACGTCTCCGAGAACGGGCGCGAGCTCGCCGGCCAGCTCGAAGCGCTGATCCGAGGCTGGCCCGTGGCTGAGCCCGAGCTCGCGATCGTCGGGTACAGCATGGGAGGTTTGATCGCGCGCAGCGCATGTCACTACGCGAGCGAGGACGGTCAGGCTTGGCTCGCGCGGCTCGCGCAGCTCGTCTTTCTCGGCACACCGCATCACGGCGCGCCGCTCGAGCGCGGCGGCAACTGGGCCGCCCAAATCCTCGGCGTGAGTCCGTACTCGGCGCCGCTCGCGCGGCTCGGCGCCCTGCGAAGCGCCGGCATCACGGACCTGCGCCACGGCTCCGTGCGCGACGAGGATTGGCGCAGTCGCGATCGGTTCGCGTGCGACGGCGACGGCCGCGTCGCGACGCCGCTCCCGGCCGGCGTCGCGTGCTTCGCGCTCGCCGGCACCGGCGACATGCTGGCGCCCGTCGCGAGCGCGCTCGGCCGTCACTCGGATCCGCGCCGGTCGCTCGCCTTCGACCCAGCGCACTGCTGGATCGGGGAGGGACTCGACCACTTCGACCTCCTCGATCGGCCCGAGGTCTACGCGTGGCTGCGCGAGAACCTGGCGGTGCCTACGCCGACGAGAGGCGACTGACCGCCCGTGGGATTCGCTCGCCGCGGCCGGTCGCCAGCGCGCTTGGGCGCGGCTCACGTCTCGAGCGGGAGCAGGTAGGACTCGCTCGCGATGCGTCCGCCGAACGCGGCGCCGTCGAGAGCGGCCATGTCCCACGAGAACCACCTCGCCGGGCGAAGGGAGATCGTCACATCGTCGAGCGCCGCGAAGCGCGGGCCGACCTCGGGGTCCTCGAGCGCAGCGGCCCGGAGATAACGGCCGTGGATCGCGCGGTTGATCTGCTGCGACCGTGGGCCGCGCAGAAGCTCGGCGAGGCCGACTCCGGTGACGCCGCGTTCGCTCCCTGGAACGCGAACGTCGACCATGAACGCGACGCTCGGCCGCTCCACGACGTTTCGCGCCTTCCGACTGCGGCTGGAGGTCGCGATCAGGACGCGATCTTCCGCAAACAGGAACCAGACGGCCGTCAGGTGCGGCGACCCATCCGGATTCGTGGTCGCGAGTGTCGCGATTCGGCGTTCGAGCAAGAGCGGAAGAAAGCCGCGCTCGAGCTCCGGCATGGTGCCAGCTCCCTTCCAACGAATGCCAGCGGACCTAATGGCTGGAGAGCGCTCGAGCTCGACCCGTCAGACCGCGTAGAGCGGGTGCGTGGGGTTCATCCCGAGCGTCACCTTGCCGGCGTCCTCGAGCCACATCGACTGCGCCACTACGTGACGAAGCATCGCGTGAAGGTCGCGATGCGCGCGCTCGAGCGGGCAAACCGAGTAGAGCGACGTCGTGCCAGCCGCCGCATACGCGCCGTCGAGGGTCGTCCTCGCCGCATCGATGGCATGGTGTGCCGCGGCCCAGCCGGCGCTGATCTCGTGCAAGGAAGGCCTAACACCTGTCTCGGCGGAGCTCCAGAGCTCGCCCGTGCGGCGGCGCAGGTGACTGCGCGCGGCGTCGAGCGCGGCGGTCTGCCGCGCGATCAAGGCCTGTACCGGTGGCCGGTCCCGCATGCCGGGGCCGGCTTCGACGTTCGCCTTCGTGCCGGCGAGCGCGATCAACGTGCGCAGCGCCATCTCCGCCATTCCGAGCGCTTGCGATGCGAATCCCGCGGCCATCGTGCAGGTGATCGGCACTCTCCCGATCGGGCGATCGAGAGTCGCGTCGTCCGCCGGCGAGATCGTCCGCGCATGGGAAACGCGTACGTCGGCGACGACCACGTCGTGGCTGCCGGTTCCGCGAAGCCCTCCGACGTGCCACGTATCCAAGATCTCGACTTCGCCGCGGCGGACGTAGGCGAGGCGCTGTTCGGGCACGTCGGGCGCCAGCATCCGCGGCGCGTCGCCGTCGTGCACGATGCATGCGAGAGCGATCCACTCGGCGAGCTCGCAGCCAGAGACGAGCGACCAGCGCCCACTCACGCGGTAGCCGTCGCCATCGACAACGGCCTTGCCGGTCGGCCGCGTCGAGTTGGCGTAGAGCCAGCGCGCGTCGGCGAACAGCTCGGCCCGCGCGGCCGCGCCGAGAAAGCGGCTCAACAAGCACGGGAGCGAATTGTTCCAGACGATCCAGGCCCCCGACGCCTCGGCTGCGGCGAGCACCTCGTACACCTCGAGCGCCTCGAAGGTGGGGACTTCGAGCCCGTCGTACGGCTGCGCGATGGCCATCCGAACCAGTCGCGTCTCGAGCAGACGCTCGACGATCTGCGCAGGCAGCCGGCGATCACGCTCCGTCTCGTCTCGGTGGGCGGTGAGGAGCGGCGCCAGCTCGCGCGCCGCAGTCGTTGCGCTCGTGGCCATCTCGCGTGGATAGCGCTCAGCGGATGTCGCGCGAGCCGAGTGCGCGGCGCCCGCCTCCGTTGCCCGGCCGCCAGGCGGCTCACGGTTCGGGCGTCCCCGCTCGAGCAACCTCACCTAACAGGCCCATCGCGTCGCGCAGCTGCCGATCGGTGAGATAGGGCGCGGGTCCGAAGCGGAGCACGTTGCCGCGCGCATCCGTCAGCACGCCGCGCTCGCGCAGCGTGCGGGTGAGCTTCGTCGCGTTGGGGCATTGGAGCGCGAGGAAGCCGGCCGTCTCGGTGAGCGGCGCGCTTCGATCGCGCTCCGCGACGCGTGGGTCGAGATCGAGCGCATCGAAGCTCGCGGCGAGCACGCCGATCTGGTGCTGGCTCACCTCGCGCAGCAGCTCCGGTGTGAGTCGGTGCTTCTCGAAGAAGCGGAACACGGCTGCGCCGCGATAGTGGCTGGTGGGGTCGTACGTCGCGCCGGCGAAGCGATCTGCGCCTTCTCCGTAGACCACGCGCTCGGAAGACGGCGCGCTCTCGAGCGCCGTGAACTCGCTGTACCAGCCGGTGATTATGGGGCGGAGATCGGCGCCGCCGGGAAGGCGCAGGAAGCAGTTGCCCTCGCCGAGCTGGCAGTACTTGTAGCCGCCGCCGACGACGAAGGCGTCGCTCAGATCTTCAGCCGCAAGCGACACCGGTACGACGTTCAGCGCGTGGTACACGTCGACGAGAAGGCGCGCGCCGTGCAAGCGGCAGCGCGCCGCGACCTCGCCGAGGCCGCGCGCGATGCGTCCGGTGTCGAAGAAGACGGCGGAGACCAGCACGAGCGCGGTGCGATCGTCTACCGCGCTCGCCAGTCGAGCGGCGAGCGAGTCGAGCGGCGCTTCGGGGATGCGGACCACCTCGAGCCCGGCCTCGGCGAGCCGGTCGAGCTGGCGGCGGATCGTGTGGAACTCGCCGTCGGTCGTGACGAGCTTCGGTCGATCCCATAGCGGGAGCGCGGAGAGGAGCCGCACGACCAGCTCGTGCGTGTTGGGTGCCAGCGCGATTCCGCCGCCCGCATCTCCGAGCAGCCGGGCGAAGCCATCTCTGACGCGCTGTGCCTGTGCGAACGCGTGCTCCCACTTCTCGTCGACGTATCGTGCGGCGTCGAGCCAAGCGTTCGTGTGCGCCTCGAACGCCTCGTCGGGCCAGGCCTGATGCGAATGACCGGTGAGGAGCAGCCGCTCGGCCACGCGGAACCGCGAGTAATGCCGGGCGAGCGCGTTGGGCGATCGATGGAGCGACGCAGGATCCACCGGTTCGACTCCGCTCGGCGGCGCTTGCACTCACAGCTCCGTTCGGATCGCCCACAGGTCAGGGAACAGCGGCTGATTCAGCGTTGTCATTAGGTAGGCAGCGCCCAGGCTGCCGCCGGTGCCGCGCTTCGTGCCGATGGTGCGCTGCACCATCTTGACGTGGCGGTAGCGCCACTCCATCAGGCCCTCATCGAGATCCACCATCCGCTCGCACAGCTCCGCGAGCGCGGGCTGGCTGCGATACAGCGCGACGAGCGCCGCGTGGAGCGGAGGCGATTCTCGCACGGGCTGCGTCACGTCGCGCTCGAGGTCGGTGCGCGGGATCGCGGCGCCGTTCGCGGCGAGGTGCTTCAGGAACGCGTCCCACAGCGAGGGTGCGCGGAGCCGCTCGGTGAGCTTGCGGCGCGCTGCGCTGCCATCCGGATATCGCCCGAGCACGCTCGGGTCCTTCTTGCCGAGCGCGAACTCGAGCTCGCGGAACTGATGCGACTGGAGGCCGCTGCCGGATTCCAGGCGGTCGCGAAACGACAGAAACTCGAGCGGCGTCATCGTCTCGAGAATGTCGACCTGAGCGACGATCACTTTCAGGATCGTGAGCGCGCGCTTCAGCGTGTGGCCGGCGCGAGCGCCTTCGT
>DASTOI010000663.1:0-2540 GCA_035762585.1 Myxococcota bacterium | reverse complement strand
CACGTGCGTGTTCGCCGTGGAGAGCGTGCGATCGAACTCGCCCGCCGGCGAGACGCGCGGCGCGTCCGGATGCTCGAGCCGGCGCGTGCGCACGTAGCGACTGCGATACCAGCGCGCGCGCCCGTTCTCGAGGCGAACGCCGTGCACCATGCCGTCGCCGACGAACCAGTGGCCCGAGTGCCCCGACTTGGGATTCGGGCCGGTGCGCACGTAGAGACCGGCGAGCTCGCGCGGCAGCGCGCCCTCGACCGCGAGGTCGAATAGCGTCGACTCCTCGCTCACCGGCGCGAAGTTGCCGCGCAGGTGGAAGGGCAACTCGTCGGTGCGGATGGCGGCGCTCATGGCTTCCTCCGGGCGCGATCGGGCGCCAGACTACGGCCCGTATCTTGACGCTGTCAAGATCGAACTGGAAGCTGAGCCTCATGTCGGACCGCAAGCGCAGAGCCGCACGCCCGCGCCGCCGCCGCGCGTACCACCACGGCGACCTGCGGCGGGCGCTGCTCGACGCCGCGCTCGCGCTGATCGCGCGGGGCGGAGTCTCGGCGCTCACGCTGCGGGCGGTCGCGCGGCGCGCGGGCGTCTCGCACGCGGCGCCGGCGCACCACTTCGTCGATCTGCTCGGCCTCTTGCGCGCGCTCGCGGACGAGAGCTTCGAGGCGCTGCGCGCGCACATGCTCGCGGCGATCGAAGGCGCGCCCGACGCGCAGAGCGCGCTGCGCCGAAGCGGCATCGCGTACGTCGAGTTCGCGGTCGCGAACCCCGCGCGCTTCCGCGCAATGTTCCACCCCGCGATCGGCGACGACGCGAAGCCGAGCACCGCGCAGGCCGCCGCCTACGAAGTGCTGCTCGCGGGGATTCGCGCCGTGTACGGCGGCCGCGCGCTCGGCGGGCACGAGGCCGCCGAGCTCGCGTTCAGCGCGTGGGCGCCGATGCACGGGCTCGCCGCGCTCGCCGTCGATCGACAGCTCGAAGGCAAGGGACTCGCGACGACCGATCCGGTGAAGCTCGCCGAGCGACTGACTGCGCGAGCGCAGGACCCGCGCCGGCCGAGCTGCTGATTGCGTCGCGGCGTTGCGGTCAGGCGAATTCCGAAGGTCGCAGCATGCCGCGGCGCGTGACGAACTGACCGACCACCAAACGCGGGACGTCGCGGACGTTCGACGACATCGCGTGGAGGACGTCGGTGCGCATCAGCGCGACGTCGCCAGCTTCGCCGCGAACCTCGACGACGCGCAGGGGCACGCCGTCGACCAGGGTGGCCGCCTCCATGAAGCGCACGACGCGGCCGTCGCCCTCGTCGCTCTCGAGCGCGGCGAGCCAGGGGTCCAGCGCCGCGAGCTGCTCGCGCGCGTCAGCCGAGCGCAGCGCGCTGCCGGCGCGCTCGCAAAGCCGGCGCACGAGCCGATGCGAGCCCGCGAGCGCGAGTGTCGCGCCGCCGTGCGATTCGAGCGGCGCGAGGAACGCGAACACGCGGACCGCGACGAGCGGCTCGCGCGGATCGCCGGCGAAATCGAGATGCCAATGGTCACGCGGGACGTCCCAGTCCTCGGGCTGGCCGAAGCAAACCAGCGGCTGTCCCCAGCGCGCAGGCTCGTCCCAGCCGCGCTCGCCGAACAGGTCATCGAGAGCTGCGCGAACGGTGGGCGAGGCCATCGCGCCGAACACACCGCGCTTCGCGAGCGACTGGAACCCGCTCGGCCGGCCCGCGACGCGCCACGTGTCGCGATCGTTCTCGCGGACGCCGTGTGCGCTCGCGAGCTCCGCCCACAACGCTTTGCGCATCGTCGCGACCGCGGTCGGCGCAATCGCGCCGCGCAGCTGCGTGATGCCGGTCTGCTCGAACTCGTGGAGCTGTTCGGAAGTGAGCATGGCCGACCATGCTCGCCGCCGCGTCGCGCTCACGCACGTTTCGCGAGGTGCCCCACGCGGCTGCCGAGCAGTCCCGGCTCGTACTCGATGAACTCGACGAGCAGGCCGTCCGGGTCGCGGCACAGCATCACGCCGACGATCCCGCTGTTCGGGTCCATGTTGCGCGGCCGCGTGATGAACTCGATGCCCTTTGCGGAGAGATCTTCATACGCCGCGTGAACGTTGCGCGTGCGCAGCGCGATGATGCGCGGCACGCGCTCGCTCCACGGCTTATCAGGGGGCGGGTCGTAGGCGGGCTCGAGCCACTCGATCAGATCGAGCCGCGTGTGCAGCGGGCCCGAGTCGATCGCGAGCAGCGCGCCGCGGCCCTGCGCTCTCTTCATCCCGAAATTCTCGGCGACGTAATCGGGCCACACCGCGTCGCGGTTGTCCCGTAACAGCTTGAATCCGATCGCCTGGTAGAACGCGAGCGAGCGCTCGAAGTTGGTTGCGTTCACCGTGAAGTGGAAGATGGATTCGATCTCCCAGTCTTTGCGAGCTCCGCTCGCCTTCGGCTCGCTGCGCGCGGACTGCGCCGGCGCAGCCGGCGCTCGTCCGCTTGCGGCTTCTCGAGCCGCGGTCTGGCGGTGCGCTGCCTTCGTCGCGCCGGGGCGCGCGTTCGTGCGCCGTGC
>DASTOI010000662.1:0-9075 GCA_035762585.1 Myxococcota bacterium | reverse complement strand
CGCCTCTGTACCGGCTACGCGCTCTACTTCGCGCGGCGTTACGACTGGAACGGCCACGTCTTCCAGAACCGTTTCGGGTCCTCGCGAATCGGCGACGACGCGTAGGCGCTGTTGTCCACGATCTGCGAGCGGCACCGCGTGCCGCCTTCGCGGGTGCTCTCCGGTGAGCGATCCCGTCCGGTGGCGGCAGCTCGGCGCGAGATCGCATCGCATGCGATTCGCGAGCTCGGCTGGACACAGGCGAAGGTCGCCCGTCGCCTGCGAATCAGCTCCGCGGCGATCACGCTGATCGTCGCAAGGGCGAGGCGCGGAGTTTCTTAGTTTCTCAAAGAACGTCCCCGTTCCCGGTGAAACGTGTTCTAATTCGATGATGGCCTCCTCCGACGCGCAGGGCGATGCGGCGAGCGAGGCGCCCGCGGCGCCGCGCCTCGCGCTCTCGCAGCTCGGGCGGGTGCGCCGGATCGTCGACGCGGCGATTGCGCTCGCGGAGTCGGGCGGCTTCGAGGGCGTGCGGCTGCGCGACGTCGCAGACGCGTCCGGCGTCGCGCTCGGCACGCTCTACAAGTACTTCCGCAGCAAGGAGGACGTGCTGCTGTTCGCGGTGAACGAGGACAGCGCACAGCTGCTGCGCGTCGTCGCGGAGCGCCCGCCGCGCTCCCCGCGCGCGGAGGAGCGGCTGGTCGAGCTGTTCGCGCGCGCGACGCGCGGCCTCACGCGCCGGCCGAACTTTGCGCGCGCGGCGCTGCGCGCGGTCGCCGCGAGCGACGCGAGCAGCGCGGTGCAGCAGGCCGCGTTCCACCTGCGCATGACGCGCATGGTCGTCGCGGCGCTGCGCGACGAGGCGCCCGACGTCGCGACGCCGCTCTCCGAGCCGAGCGGGACGGAGCGCGAGCGGCGCATCGCGCTCGTGCTGCAGAACGTCTGGTTCGCGTCGCTGGTCGGCTGGTCGAGCGGCCTACACCCGATCGGAACCGTCACGCAGCGGGTGCGCGAGGCGGTGGAGCTCGTGCTGCACGGCGAGTAGCGCTGCGGCGCGCGGGCCGGAGCGTGCCGCTCGAGATCGCCGTGGACAGAGTCGCCGAGTTCGTGCATCGTCTGAAATAGAACACGTTCCAAAATCTCCTCCGCTTTCCGCTCCCATTCCTATTACGTCCCACCCCACCCGCGGGGCCAACCGCTCGACCCCTCCCTCACTCGCGGAAGCGAGGCGGCACGCATGCGAATCGATCTCTCCCCCGAACAGGAAGCGCTGCGCGCGCGCATCCGCGCTTATTACGGCGACCTGTTCGCGCAGGGCGATCTGCGCGCGCGCCTCGACGCGGAGTGGGACGAGCTCGGCGGCCCCGCGTTCCGCGAAGCGATGGGGCGCATGGGCAAGGACGGCTGGCTGACGATCGGCTGGCCGCGCGAGTGGGGCGGCCAAGGCCGCAGCCATCTCGAGCAGTTCATCTTCTGGGACGAGACCTGGCGCGCGCGCGCGCCGCTGCCGCTGATCACGGTGAACACGGTCGGCCCGATGCTGATGAAGTACGGGAGCGACGCGCAGAAGGCGCACTTCCTCGGCCGCATTCGCGACGGCGAGATGCTGTTCGGGATCGGCTACTCGGAGCCGTCCGCCGGCACCGATCTCGCGTCGCTGCAGACGCGCGCCGTGAGAGACGGCGACGACTGGGTGATCAACGGCCAGAAGGTGTTCACGACGCACGCGCAGGCGGCGGACTACATCTGGCTCGCGGCGCGCACCGACCCGGACGCGCCGAAGCACAAGGGCATCTCGATCATCCTCGTGCCCACCAGCGCGAGAGGCTTCAGCACCTCGCCGATCAAGACGGTCGGCGGGGAGCGCACCAACGTGACTTATTACGAGGACGTGCGCGTACCGCTCGCGAACACGGTCGGCCCGCTGAACGGCGGCTGGACGCTGATCACCGGCCAGCTGAACCTCGAGCGCATCACGCTCGCGATGCCGGCCTCGCTCGAGCGCGTGTACGAGGAGGTCGTCGCGTGGGCGCGTGCGACCGAGCGGCCCGGCGGCGGGCGCGTCGCCGACGTGCCCTGGGTGCAGGCCGGCCTCGCGCGCGTCTACGCGAAGCTCGAGGCGCTGAAGGTGCTGAACTGGCGCAGCGCGTGGCTGATCGACCAGGGCACGCCGGGCATGGCCGACGCCTCCGCGGTCAAGGTGTTCGGCACCGAGATGGTGATCGATTGTTATCGCCAGCTGCTCGAGATCAGCGAGCAGGCCGGCATTGCGCGGCGCGGCGAGCCGGGCTCGGTGACCGCCGGCCTGATGGAAGGCGCCTACCGCCTCGCGATGGTGAACACCTTCGGCGGCGGAGTGAACGAAGTGCAGCGCGACATCATCGCGCAGGCCGGGCTCGGCCAGCCGCGCTCGCGCAGATGACCCCGTAACGAGTCAGAGAGATTTCCATGCCGCTGACGGCGGAGCAAAAGAAAGAGCTGGAGACGCGCATCCGCGCGTTCGTCGGCAAGCCGATCGGCCCGCGCGTCACCGCGCGCGACGCCGTGAACGAGCCGATGATCCGCCAGTGGTGCGACGCGATGGGCGACGCGAACGGCGTCTACCTCGACCCCGAGGTCGCGAAGCAGAGCCCGTTCGGCGGGATCGTCGCGCCGCCGATGATGCTCGACGCGTGGACGATGCAGGGCTGGAAGATGCACGAGGGCTACGACGAGCCCCAGAACGAAGAGCACCGCCTGCACAAGATCCTGACCGAGGCCGGCTACACGGGCGTGTTAGGGACCGACACCGAGCAGGCGTTCCATCGCTACTTGAAGCCGGGCGACGTGGTCAGCGCAGAGACCGTGATCGAGCAGATCAGCGAAGAGAAGTCGACCGGCGCCGGCGTCGGCTTCTTCGTCACGACGCGCACGCGCTTCACCGACCAGACCGGCGCGGAGGTCGGCTGGCAGACGTTCCGCGTGCTGAAGTTCATCCCGAAGGATGCGCCGCGCGCATCCGCGCCGGCGGCCGGCGGCGCGCAGCATGCGAAGCCGTCGCGCATCAAGCCGCCGATGGGTCACGACAACGGCTGGTGGTGGACGGAGGTCGCGCAGAGGAATCATCTGCCGATCCAGCGCTGCAAAGCCTGTAACAAGCTGCGGCATCCGCCGCGGCCGATGTGCGACGCGTGCGCCTCGCTCGAATGGGATTCGATCGCCGCGAGCGGGCGCGGCACGCTGCACAGCTTCACGACGATGCACTACCCGCAGTTCCCCGGTTACGAGTACCCGATCGTCGCGGCGCTCGTGGATCTCGAAGAGGGTGAGCGCATCCTCTCGAATCTGGTCGGCTGCGAGCCGAGCGCCGCGCGCATCGGCATGCGCGTGCAGTGCTTCATCCACGCCGACGAGGACGGCTTCAAGCTGCCGCTCTTCCGGCCGGCACAGTAACAACCATGGACTTTTCCTACGGCGAAGAGCAATCGACCGTACGCGCACTCGCGCGCGAGATCCTCGAGCGCGAGGCGACGCAGGAGCGGCTGCGCGCGGCCGAGCGCACGGCCGATTGGCACGACGCAGCGCTCTGGAAGCAGCTCGCCGCCGCGAACTTGTCAGGGATCGCGATCCCCGAGGCGCACGGCGGCATGGGCATGGGCTTCGCCGAGCTGTGCGTGCTGCTCGAGGAGCTCGGGCGCGCGACGCTGCCGAGCGCGGCGTTCGCGACGCTCGCGCTCGGCGCGCTGCCGCTCGCGCAGCTCGGCAGCGAGGCGCAGCGCGCGCGCTGGCTGCCGCGCGTCGCTGCCGGCGACGCGCTGCTCACGGCGGCGCTCGACGACGCTGCCAGCGCGGACCCGCTCGCGCCGGAGACGCGCGCGCGCCGCGATGGCGCGGGCTGGACGCTCGACGGCGCGAAGCGTTTCGTCCCGCATGCGCGCGCGGCGAATGCCATCTTGATTCCTGCGCGCAGCGAAGACGGCGTGGCGGTGTTCTTGGTCGAGACGCCCGGAAGCGTGGGCGTGAAGCTCGAAGCGAGCGTCACGTCGAGCGGGGAGCCGCTCTTCGACCTGACGCTCTCCGGTGTGCACGTCGCGGACGACGCGCGCCTTCCGGTCGACGGCGCGGAGCTGCTGCGCTGGCTGCACCCGCGCGCGCTCACCGCGCTGGCCGCGCTGCAGGTCGGCGTGTGCGATCGCGCGCTCGCGATCACCGCGGGCTACACGCGCGAGCGCATCCAGTTCGGCGTGCCGATCGGGATGTTCCAGGCGGTGCAGCATCGCGAGGCCGACGCGTTCATCGATCTCGAGGCGATGCGCTGGGTGATGTGGCGCGCGGCCTACCGGCTCGCGGAGGGCTTGCCCGCCGAGCGCGAGGCGCGCGTCGCGAAGTTCTGGGCCGCGGAAGCCGGCTCGCGCATCGTGAACGCGGCGCTGCATCTCCACGGCGGAACGGGCTCCGACGTCGACTACCCGATCCACCGCCATTTCCTCTGGTCGAAGGGCCTCGAGCTCGCGCTCGGCAGCGCCTCGGCTCAGCTCGCCGCGCTCGGCGCCGACATCGCGCAGAACGGCCTGGAGGGGACGGCATGAAGCCGACCTTGCGTCTCTCGCAAGTGAAGCCGGGCGACGCGCTGCCGCCGCTCGACATTCCCGTAACCGCCACGCTGGTGGCCGGCGGCGCGATCGCGTCGCGCGATTACACGCCGGTGCATCACGACCCCACGGCCGCGCAGGCGCAGGGTCTCCCCAACATGTTCATGAACATCCTCACGACGAAGGGCCTGGTCGGGCGTTACGTCACCGACTGGAGCGGGCCGAACGCGGTCGTGAAGGGCGTCTGGCTGAAGCTCGGCGGCCCGTGCATGCCGGGCGACACGCTGAAGCTGCGCGGCAAGGTGCTCTCCGCGAGCCCGGAGCTCGTCGAGGTCGAGGTCGCCGGCAACAACTCCTGGGGCAGCCACGTCACCGCGAAAGTGCGCGTGCAGCTGCCGAGCCATTAGGGACGAGCGCACGCGCACATGCCCATAACACTCCACGACGAAGCCGCGATCGCCGGAATCGGCCAGACGAAGTACTCGAAGAACTCGGGCGTTTCCGAGCTGAGCCTCGCGGCGCAGGCGGTGCGCGGCGCGATCGACGACGCCGGGCTGAAGCCCAGCGACGTCGACGGGCTCGTCACGTTCCTGATGGATTCGAGCGACGAGGTCGAGGTCGCGCGCACGGTCGGCATCGGGGAGATGACGCTGTTCAGCCGCATCGCTTATGGCGGCGGCGCGTGCGTTGGCCTCGTGCATCAGGCTGCGATGGCGGTCGCGACGGGCGCGGCGAAGTACGTCGTCGTCTACCGCGCGCTGAACGGGCGCTCGGGCCAGCGCATGGGGCAGGGCGTCAGCGGCAACATCATCACCAGCGACCTGATCCATTGGTCCTGGTACATGCCGTTCGGGATGCTGACTCCCGCGTCGTGGGTCGCACTGTGCGCGCAGCGCTACATGCACGAGTACGGCGCGACGCACGACGATCTCGCGACGATCGCAATCGCGACGCGCAAGCACGCGGTGACGAATCCGAACGCCGCGTTCTATCAGCAGCCGCTGACGCGCGAGCAGTACTTCGCTTCGCGCTGGGTCGCCGAGCCGCTGCGACTCTACGACTGCTGTCAGGAGACCGACGGCGGCTGCGCGCTGCTGATTACGACGCCGGAGCGCGCGCGCGATCTGCGCCAGCCGCCCGCGTTGATTCGAGGCGTCGCGCAGGCCAGCGCCGCGGGTCAGGAGCAGATGACGAGCTTCTATCGCGCCGACATGGCGGCGCTGCCGGAGATGGAGCTCGCGGCGCGGCAGGTCTACGCGCAGGCGAAGCTCGGGCCCCGGGACATCGACGCGACGATCCTCTACGACGCGTTCACGCCCGAGGTGCTGATCCAGCTCGAATCGTTCGGCTTCTGCAAGAAGGGCGAGGCGAAGGACTTCATCCGAGGCGGCGCGCTCGAAGTCGGCGGCCGGCTCCCCAACAACACGCACGGCGGCCTGCTGAGCGAGGCCTACATCCACGGCGTGAACGGCATCGCCGAGGGCGCGCGCCTCGTGCGCGGCCAGAGCGTCAACCAGCCCAAGAAGGCCGACCACGTGCTCGTCACCAGCGGCGTCGGCGTCCCGACCGGCGCGCTGATTCTAGGCGGGGACGTTCTTTAAGAAGTCAAGAAACTTCGATCACTCGAGATCGAACGAGGGCATCTTCAGTCAACCCGCGGAGACGGTTTCTTAATTACTCAAAGAACGTCCCCGCTCGGAGGTCCACATGGCAGAGGCGGTCATCGTCGAAGCGCTGCGCACGCCGATCGCGCGCGGGAAGATCGGGAAGGGCGACCTTTCGGGCTTTCACGCCGCGCAGCTGCTCGGGCTCGTGCAGCGCGCCGTCGTCGATCGCGCCGGCATCGCGCCGCGCGAGGTCGAGCAGATCTTCGGCGGCTGCGTGACGCAGGCGGGCGAGCAGTCGAACAACATCACGCGCCACGCGTGGCTCGGCGCCGTGCGCGACGACTACTCGACCGCGGGCACCACGATCGACGTGCAGTGCGGCTCGGGCCAGCAGGCGAACCACCTCGTCAGCGCGCTGATCAAGGGTGGCACGATCGAGTGCGGCATCGCGTGCGGGATCGAGCTGATGAGCCACGTCGGGCTCGGCGCGAACGTGATGAACGGGCCGGGCTTCTTCATCCCGCCCGGCTTTGCGTGGGACGAGCCGCTCTCGCAGTTCATCGCGGTCGAGCGCATCGCCAAGAAGTGGGGCATCACGCGCGACGACGTCGACGCGTTCGCGCTGCGCTCGCAGGAGCTCGCCGCGAAGGCCACTGCCGCCGGCCACTTCGCGCGCGAGATCCTGCCGATCGACGCGCCGGTCGTCGACGACGCCGGCAAGCCGACCGGCGCCACGAAGCGCGTCGCGGCGGACCAAGGAATTAGGCCCACGACGCGCGAGGGGCTCGCCGCGCTGAAGCCGGTGCAGGAGGGCGGCATTCACACGCCGGGCAACTCTTCCCAGGTCTCCGACGGCGCGGCCGCGCTGCTCTACATGAGCGCCGAGAAGGCGCGCGCGCACGGCTTGCGCCCCCGCGCGCGCATCCGCCACGACGTCGTCGTCGGCTCCGATCCCGCGCTGATTCTCGAGGGCCCGATCGACGCGACGAAGCGCCTGCTCGCAAAGACCAAGCTGAGCCTGCGCGACGTCGACGTGTTCGAGTGCAACGAGGCGTTCGCAGCGGTCGTGCTCGCGTGGCAGCGCGCGTTCCCCGAGATCGACCCCGCGCGCGTGAACCCGAACGGTGGCGCGATCGCGCTCGGGCACCCCGTCGGGGCGACCGGCTCGCGGCTGATCGTCTCGGCGCTGCACGAGCTCGAGCGCACGGGCGCCGGCACGGCGCTCGTCACGATGTGCTGCGGCTCGGCGGTCGGCACGGCCACGCTCATCGAGCGGCTGTAGGAGAGGGCGATGTCGGTGCTGGCAGGCAAGGTCGCGATTGTTACGGGCGCGGGCTCGGGGCTCGGTCGCATCGAGGCGCTCGAGCTCGCGCGCCAAGGCGCCGCCGTCGTCGTGAACGACCTCGGCACGAACGCCGACGGCAGCGGCTCGAGCGACGCGCCGGCGCGCGCGGTCGTGCGCGAGATCGAGGCGGCGGGCGGCAAGGCGATCGCGGCGTTCGGCGACGTCGCGGACTTCGCGCAGAGCGAGCGCATCGTGCGCAGCGCGGTCGACGCGCTCGGCGATCTCCACATCGTCGTCAACAACGCCGGCTTCTCGCGCGACGGCATGATCGTGAAGATGAGCGAGGAGATGTGGGACTCGGTGCTGCGCGTCCACGCGAAGGGCCACTTCTGCATGATCCGCCACACGATGGCCTACTGGCGCGATCGCTCGAAGGCGAATGGCGGCCAGCCGATCTATGGACGTCTAATCAGTACGGCGTCCGACGCGTTCATGATGGGCAACCTCGGCCAGCCGAATTACGCGGCGGCGAAGGCGGCGATCACGCACCTCACGCTCTCGGCCGCGCGCGAGTGCCAGCGGCTCGGCGCCACCGCGAACGTGATCCTGCCGCGCGCGCGCACGCGCATGACGATGTCGGGCCCGTGGGCCGGCCTGTTCAAGCAGCCCGAGTCGGGCTTCGACACGTTCGCGCCCGAGCACATCGGCCCCGTGGTCGCGTGGATCGCCTCGCCGCACGCGCAGAACGTCTCCGGCAACGTGATCCAGATGTGGGGCAAGCACGTGCGCGTCTACGCGGCGCCGAAGCCCGCGCTCGATCACGAGCACGACGTTCCGTGGACGGTCGACGAGCTGCAGAAGGTGTTAGGGCCGTTCTTCGCGAGCCGGAAGCCGATCGACGATTCGTTCGCGCTCCCGATGGCATGAGCGCGTCGAGCGCCGCACTCCGTCGGCCGCGCACAGAGGCCGGCGCCGGTCGGCCAGGACCGGAGTGATCGTGCAGATCTGGGCCGCGGTCGACGACGTGCGCATGCCGCTCGCGCGGATGGCCGCGCACGCGCAGCGCGCCGAGCGCCTCGGCTTCGACGGGCTGATCGTCCCCGAGGCGGTGTACGACGCGATTCCCGCCGCGACGCTCGCGCTCGCGAGCACCACCCGGCTGCGCGTCGCGACCGGCGTGATCGTCGCGTTCGCGCGCAGCCCGATGCTGGTCGCGCAGGACGCGTGGGCGCTCGCCCAGCTCTCGGGCGGGCGCTTCGCGATCGGGCTCGGGCCGCAGGTGAAGGGCAACGTCGAGGGCCGCTTCGGGATGCCGTGGAGCGCGCCGGCCGCCCGCATGCGCGACTACGTCGGCGCGCTGCGCGCCTGCTTCGAGAAGTTCCAGACCGGGAAGCCGCTCGCGTACCGCAGCGACTCGTACTCGCTCACGCGCCTGCAGCCGTTCTTCAAGCCCGACCCGCTGCCGCCCGAGCACGCGCGCATCGAGGTCTGGCTCGGCGCGATCGGGCCGCTGATGACACGCGTCGCCGGCGAAGTGGCGGACTGTGTGATCGCACATCCGACGAACTCGTCGCCCGGCTACCTGAGAGATGCGTTGCGGCCGAAGCTCGCAGACGGCGCCGCCGCGGCGGGC
>DASTOI010000661.1:0-2221 GCA_035762585.1 Myxococcota bacterium | reverse complement strand
CGATCGGCATGGACCTCGTCGTCGCGCGCACCGAGCTGCCCGGCGCGACCGAGGCCGAGCGCGATGCCGCGCTCGAGCGGCTCGCGGGTGAGGTGATCCCGGGGTTCGCTTGAAGCGCGGGTGGGGCTCGCCCCTTCACTCGGCCCGCACGAACAGCACGAACGCCATCGACGGGCGGCGCGAGGAGTCGCGCATCGCGAAGTGGATCGACTCGAGCCGCCAGCCCTGAGAAGTCCACTCGTTCAGGATCTGCTCGAGCGCGGCGTCGGTGACGTCGCTGGTCTCGACGACTTTGTAGGGACCTTCCATCCGCGAGCGTTTCGGCGGCTCGCGCGGCGGGCCTAAGCGCCGAGCTTCTTCGCCCATTCCTTCGCTGCGTACGTGAGGATGAAGTCCGCGCCGGCGCGCTTGATGCCGATCAGCGCCTCGTGCATCGCGCGCTCGCCGTCGAGCCAGCCGCGCTGCGCGGCGGCGTGCACCATCGCGTACTCGCCGCTCACGTGATAAGCGGCGAGCGGCACGTCGAGCTCGCGGCGCGCGTCGGCGAGCACGTCGAGGTAGGGCGTCGCCGGCTTCACCATCAGCGCGTCTGCGCCCTCTTCGAGATCGAGCCGCATCTCGCGCAGCGCCTCGCGCCGGTTCGGCGGATCCATCTGGTAGGAGCGGCGATCGCCGAACGCGGGCGTGCTCTCCGCGGCCTCGCGGAACGGTCCGTAATAAGCACTCGCGAACTTGGCGGCGTAGGCGAGGACCGCGACTTCCTCGAAGCCGCTCTCGTCGAGGCGCGTGCGGATCGCGGCGACGCGGCCGTCCATCATGTCGGAAGGCGCGACGATGTCGGCGCCCGCGCGCGCGTGCGAGAGCGCCGTCTCGGCGAGCCGCGCGACCGACGGATCGTTCAGCACGCGCTCGCCGTCGACGATCCCGCAGTGCCCGTGGTCGGTGTACTCGCACAGGCAGACGTCGGTGATGACCGCGAGCCCGTCCACCTGCGCTTTCAGCGCGGCGACCGCGCGCTGCGTGATGCCGCTCGCGGCGTCGGCCTGCGAGCCGCGCGCGTCCTTCTCCTCGGGAACGCCGAACAGGATCACCGCGGGCACGCCGAGGTCTGCGAGCTCCTTGCACTCGAGCACGAGCTGATCGACCGAGAAGCGGTGCTGGCCCGGCATCGACGAGATCGGCTCGCGCACGCCGCTGCCCTCGACGACGAAGAGCGGCTGCACGAGATCGTCGCGCGAGAGTCTCGTCTCGCGGACCAAGCGGCGCAGCCCTTCGCTGCTGCGCAGCCGCCGCATGCGAGTTTGCGGAAAGCTCATCGCGATCCCTCCCGTGGTTCGCCTGAGAAGTGCGCTTCGAGCGCGGCGACGAGACCCGCGGCGCTCGGCGTCTCGGCGACGACGTCCGGCGCGAGGCCCACGGCGCGCAGCGCCTCGGCCGTAACAGGTCCGACCGCAGCGACCGCCGCGCGCCGCGCCGCGGCGAGCCCCGCCGCGCCGACGCCCTCGGCAAAGTGCCGCGCGGCCGAAGGGCTCGCAAAGGCGAGCGCGTGCAGCCGCGCGGCCGAGAGCTCTTCGATCAACGCCGTGCGATCGAATGGTGCGGGCTCGGTGCGATAGAGCGCGAGCTCGTCGACGACGGCGCCGGCGGCGCGCAAGCCGTTCGGCAGCGCGCCGCCCGCTCGCTCGGCGCGCGGAAGCAGAACACGCACCCCCCGCCACTCGCCCTGCGCGAGCAGCCACGCGACGAGGCGCTGCGCATCGCCGCCTCTCGCGGGCTCGGGCGAAAGCCCGAGCCCGCGAGCCGCCGCAGCGCTCGCCTCGCCGACGCACGCGACGCGCGCCCGCAGCTTCGCGAGGGACGCACCGCACTCGCGCGCCGCAGTGCCGAGCTCGCGCAGCGCGTTCGCGCTCGCAGCGACCAGCCAGTCGTACGCGGCCAGGCCCTCGAACGCGCGCGCGAGGGCACGCTCGTCGCGCAGCGGAGCCGTGCGAATCATCGGAACGAGCACGGGCACGGCGCCGGCGGCCTCGAGCGCGCGCTGCCATTCGCCGGCCTGGCTCGCTTGGCGCGTGATCACCACGCGCTTGCCGAAGAGCGGAAGCTGCTCGAACCACGCGAGCTGCGGCGCGAGCCGCACGACCTCGCCGATCACGATCGCGGCGGGCGCCGTGAGCTCGGCTTCACGCACGCGCGCAGCGAGCGTCGCGAGCGTCGCGACGAC
>DASTOI010000660.1:0-3402 GCA_035762585.1 Myxococcota bacterium | reverse complement strand
CGCCTTCTTTAGCCACGATTCGGCGGTCTGGTCGAGCGCGGCATAACAAGTGGCTGCGACAGCGGTCTGCGCCGGCCTTGGCCGGCGGCGTCCGAGGGACGCGCGGTCGCTCGCCCGAAGAAAGTGACGCCGAGCGCGCCTCGACGGCGCGCTCGGCGTCACTCTTCCTCCAAGAGACTCGACGCGCGAAGACCAGGTTCCACGATCCCCGCACACCACCGCCCGCGAGCTGCGGCGCGCGCGGGCCGGACGGGCGTCGCAGCGCAGGCCCGTGAATTCACCGCGAACGCCGCACGCCACCGCGCAACGAATTCACGGCCGCGTCGCGCTCAGCGACGCCCAGCTGCCGCGCGTCGCCTCCACCCAAGCCCGCAAGCCACAGCGCAAAGGGCCGGAGTCGCGACCCTCCGGCCCGCGCGCGCCGCAGCTCGCGCGTGAACCTCGATGCAACGGCGGCCGAGCAACCAAGCGACCCGGGGATGAAAGTACGTCCCCGATGCAAACTCCCCGATGCAAACTCAGTTGCCGAAGTCCCACCCTTCGCCTTCCGCATACCGCGACAGCACGTTCTT
This sequence comes from Myxococcota bacterium, assembly GCA_035762585.1. Lineage (GTDB taxonomy): Bacteria > Myxococcota_A > UBA9160 > UBA9160 > UBA6930 > VGRF01. The sequence goes on along the minus strand of DASTOI010000660.1, from coordinate 2,830 downwards.
CGCGATCAGGATTTTGTGCACTTCGTCCGGCCCATCCGCAATCCGCAACGTCCGCGCCCCCTGATACATCCCCGCCAGCGGTAGATCCCCGGACACGCCCGCCGCACCCCACACCTGGATCGCACGATCCACCACCCGGTGATACGCCTGCGGCACGTAGATCTTGATCGCCGAAATCTCCGTTCGCGAATCGAGCCCGCTGTCCATGCGCTCGGCGCAGTGAATGGTCATTAGGCGCGCGCTCTGGATGTCGATGTAGGACTCGGCGATGAAGCCCTGGATGAACTGCTTCGTCGCCAGCACCCCGCCGTGCACTTCGCGCGTCGCGGCGCGCTGAATCATCAGGTCGAACGCGCGCCACATCTGGCCGACCGAGTTCATGCAGTGGTAGACGCGCCCGGCGCCGAGCCGGTCCTGCGCGGCGCGATGCCCCGAGCCCGTCTTTCCGAGCTGGTTCGCGACGGGCACGCGCACGTTGTCGTAGATCACCTCGCAGTGGTCGCTGTCGATCCCCCAGACCGGAACGCCGCGCACGATGTTCACGCCGGGCGTGTCGGTCGGGACGATGATCTGCGTCATCTTCGCGTTGCGGTCGCCGGGCGCGTTCGGGTCCTCGGTCCGGCACATCACGATGAAGAAGTCCGCGCGCTTGCCGTTCGACGTGAACCACTTGTGGCCGTTGATCACCCACTGGTCGCCCTCGCGCCGCGCGGTCGTCTTCAGCGATCGCGGGTCGGAGCCGGGCGCGTCGGGCTCGGTCATCGAGAAGCCGGACTCGAGCTTCCCCTCGGTGAGCGGGACGAGCCACTTGTCGATCTGCTCCTTCGTCCCGTACTGCGCGAGAATCTTCTGGTTTCCCGAGTTCGGGGCGACCACGCCGAACAGCGACGCCGCGCCGACGCTGTACGCGAGAACCTCGTTCATGTAGGCGTGCTCGAGGAAGCTGAGCCCGCAGCCGCCGAACTCCTCCGGCAGGTGCGGCGCCCACAGGCCGGCCTGCTTCACCTTCGCCTTGATCTCCTCGCGCAGCTCGTGCGCGCGCCGCTTCGTCGAGTCCGGCGCGCTGGAGCGGCGCGCGACCCAGAGCTCGTTCTCGTGCGGCAGGATCTCTTTGTTGATGATCTCCGCCGTGCTGAGGCGGATCTGGTTGATGCGGTCCGGGACGTTCGGGATGGGTTGCACGTTCATCGCCATGTGCTGCTCTCCTGCGGTTCAATTGCGGGGCATGCTATCGCGGCCGCCGCGCTGCCGTGATTTCGGGCACGGACGTGGCTCGCTTCCTCACCGATAGTGCCCGCGCACTCGAAGCCACGAGGAGCAAGCGATGATCGTTCACACGCTCGAGCTGGCAGACAAGTGGCAGCTGGGCCGCGCCTTCGAGGCAGTGCTCGAAGACGCCGCCGCGTCCGACTGCGCGATCGAGCTCGACGCCCTCCGCATCCGCTTCACTGCGGATGAGGAGCGCGCCGCCAAGATCATTCGAGAGCTGGTCGAAGGCGGCGGCCTCCGCGCCGCTGCGCGCGAATGGGTCGACACCGGAATGGTCGCCGCGAACGCGGTGTTCAGCCGGGCGAAGGAGCGGTAGCCACGTCGCTGCGTGCCGCCGCGGCGGCGCGATCAATGCACGCTGCGCTTCTGCTGCTGCGCCTTCGTCGCGAGGCTGAAGCGCGGCTCCTTCGCGGCGCTGCCTGAGAGCACGAGCTCCGCGGCGAGGCGGCCGACCTCGGGGCCGTGCTTGAAGCCGTGGCCGGAGCCGGCGCCGACGAGCCAGACGTTGTCGAGCGTTGGGTGGCGATCGATCAGCAGGTCGCCGTTCGCGCTGTTCTCGTACGGGCAGACGCGCGACTCCGAGAGCGGGCGATCGGCAAGCGCCGGGAAGCGGCGCGCGAGGTACGCACGCACGTCGGCGAGGCCTTCGGCGCTCGCGATGCGGTCGCCGGCGTCCGGATCGATCGCGGGGCCGTGGCGGTCGTGCGCGATCTTGAAGCCGCGCGCCTCGAGATCGGGGAAGCCGTAATAGATGTCGCCGGCGTTGAAGTCGGCCCAGCCCGGCAGCTTCCCCACCGTGAACCGATCGTCGCCGGCGGGCGGCGCGAAGAAGAAGACCTCCTGGCGCGTCGGGAAGATCCGGCCGCCGAGTAGGTCGGGGAAGAGCTTCGGCAGCCAGGCGCCGCACGCGAAGACGATGCGCGGCGCCGTCAAGATCTCTCCGCCCACGAGGTCGACTCCGAGCGGAGCGGCGAGCTGCGTTGGCGGCTTCACGACGCCGCGGCGCAGCGCGCCACCCGCGCGCTGGAATTCCTGCACGAGCGTCTGCACCGCGCGCCGCGCCATCAGCGCGCCGAAGCCGGGCTCGAAGAGGCCGAGCGCGACGTCGCCCCAATAAATCTGCGGCCAGCGGCGCGCGAGCTCCGCGCGCTCGAGCACTTGCGTCGGGAGCCCGAGCTTCGCGTGGACCGCGAGCGTCTCGTCGACGTACGGCTCGCGCTGCCCGAAGAAGAACAGCACGCCGAGCTCGTGGAAGATCGGCAGGCCCGAGCGCTCGGAGAGCCACTTCCAGCGCTCGAGCGACGCGTGCGCCATGCGCGTGTAGATCTCGTCGGGGCCGTAGCTGCCGCGCGTCATACGCGATTCGCCGCCGCTCGACGCGCGCGCGTGCGCCGGGCCGTGCGCGTCGATGAGCAGCACGCGCTCGCCGCGCTCTTGGAGGTGCCACGCGGTCCACGCGCCGAACACGCCCGCGCCGACGACGATCGTCGTCCACTCCTGCGAGGCCGAGCTCACGGCGCGGCCCGCCGCGGGCAGCGCCGCGAGCGCCGCTGCGCCCGCC
>DASTOI010000659.1:0-6178 GCA_035762585.1 Myxococcota bacterium | reverse complement strand
CCGCGGAAGCCCAGCACGAGATGCGCTTGCGCCCGCTCCTTGCGCTCGCTCGCGCGACGGATCTCGCGCGGCGCGGGCTCGGTCGCCGGAATCGCGAGCGGCTTCACGTCGTCCTGCGTGAGGTCCGCGAGCTCGCGGGCGAGCGCGCTCGCCGCGTCGTCCGGATCCACGTCGCCGACGACGGTCACGACCAAGTTCTCAGGGCGAATCAGGCGCGAGTGATGCTCGGCGATCATCTCCGCGTCGAACCCTGACACGGAATCCTTGGTGCCCGGCAGCGGCAGGCGATAGGGATGGCGCTCGAAATGGGTGCGCTGGAAGAGATCGAACGCGCGCGCGCCGAGCCGGTCTTCGCGCCGGTCGAGCGCGGCGATCACGTCGCGTCGCTCGCGCTCGGTCTCCTCCTCGTCGAACGCCGGGAAGCAGAGCGTCTCGGTGAAGAGCGGCAGCGCCTCCGCGAACGTCTCGCTGGTGCAGTCGAGCGTGAGCCCGAGCGAGCTGCGGCCGGAGAACGAGTCGATCTCGGCCGCGAGCGATTCCACGCTGCGCGCGAACTCGGCGGCGCTGCGCGTGGCGGTGCCGCGCAGCCACACGCCCGACATGAAGCTGCCGAGGCCGGCGGTCTCCTCGCACTCCGCGAGCTGACCGCCGAGCGCGGCGGCGCGCACCGCGACCACCGGCACCTCGCGCCGCGGCAGCACGAACGCGCGCACGCCGTTCGGCAGCACGTACGCGGAGATGCGCTCGGGCGCGCTCGCGCGCGCCGGCGCAGCGAAGCGGCGCGCGGTGCGGCTCGCGCCGCTCGCAACCGCCGCCTCGAGCGCGGCGCGCGCGGGCTTCGCCGCCGCCTCGGGCATCACGGCGACGAGCGAGAGCCGCTCCGGGTCGAGCCACTGCTGCGCCGCGCGTAACAAGTCTTCGCGCGTCGCGGCGGCGATGCGCTCGAGGTAGGCGTCCTCGAAGCCCGGGTCGCCCGCGACGAGCTGCGCGTTGCCGAGCTTGCGCGCCATGCCCGAGACGCTCTCACGCTCCCACGCGCGCGTCGCGAGAAAGTTGCGGCGCGCCTTCGCGAGCTCGTCCGCGTCCAGCGGCTCGCGCCGCAGCCGCTCCGTCTCCGCGATCGACGCCGCGATCGCGGCCTCCACGCGCTCCGGCGCCGCGTCGACGGAGACCGAGAACAGCCCGGCATCGTTGGGCGTGTAACAACCGGCGTCGATGCGGTCGGCGAGCCCGAGCTCTTCCTTCACGCGCCGGTTCAGCCGCGAGCTGTCGCCTTCGCCGAGCGCATACGCGAGCAGGTCGAGCAGCGGCGCGTCGGGATGGGTGAGCGCGACCGCAGGGAAGGTGAGTTCGAAGCTCGCGCGCTCGAACGGCCGCGAGACGACGCGCATGCGGACGTCGCGCTGCGGCGGCTCGCTCGGGCGTTCGCGGCGTGCTTCGCCGCGCCGCGCGCCGGCGAACGTCTCGCGCACGCGCGCGATGAACGCCTCGGCGTCGAGATCGCCCGCCGCGGCCACGACCATGTGCTCGGGCGTGTACCAGCGCCGATAGAAGCCGAGCAGCTTGTCGCGCGTGAACGACGCGACGCTCTGCGCGCTGCCGAGCACCGGAAAGCGGTAGGGATGCACCTGATAAACGGTGTCGAAGACCTCGTCGTTCAGGACGTGATTCGGGTCGTCGGCGCTGCGCCGGATCTCCTCGAGCACGACCTCGATCTCGCGCGTCACCTCCGCCGGGTCGAACAGCGAGCTCTGCACCGCGTCGGCGAGCACGTCGAAGCCGGCGAGCGCCGCGTCCGAAGGCAGCGTCGCGTGATAACAAGTCGCGTCGAACGTGGTGAACGCGTTGATCGCGCCGCCGACGCCCTCGACGCTGCCCGCGATCTCGCCGACGCCGCGCGTCGCGGTGCCTTTGAACAGCATGTGCTCGTGGAAGTGCGCGAGGCCGCGCTCGCCGTCGCGCTCGTCGGCGGAGCCCGTGTCGACCCAGATCTGAACCTCGGCGACCGGCTCCAGCCGGCTCTCCCGCACCAGCACCACGAGGCCGTTGTCGAGCGTTTCCTTCCGGTAGGCAGCGTCGGACGACATGGGCGGCGGAGCGTAAACGGCACCCGTTCCCGACGCCCTATCTTTCGCCGGTGATTGCGGCCTCGGAGCGAGACTCGCCGACGCTGGGCGTCTACTTCCACGTCCCGTTCTGCGAGCGCATCTGCCCGTACTGCGATTTTCCGGTGGTCGCTGCTCGCACGCTCCCGCGGGACGCCGAGGAGCGCTACGTGACGGCCCTCTGCGCCGAGCTGGAAGGCCGGGCAGAGGCGTTCTCCGGCCGGCAGCTCGCGACGGTCTACCTCGGCGGGGGGACGCCCTCGCTGCTCGACCCCGATTCGGTCGCCCGCTTGATCGGGACGGCCCGCGCCGCGTTCGCGGGCACGCCTGCCGAGGTGACGCTCGAGGCCAATCCGAGCACGACCGAGCGCAGCCGGCTCGCGGCGTTCCGAGCGGCCGGGGTGAATCGGCTGTCGGTCGGCGTCCAGTCGTTCGACGACGAGACGCTGCGCCGGCTCGGGCGCGCCCATCGCGCCGCCGAGGCCCACGCCTTCCTCGAGGCCGCTCGCTCCGCGGACTTCTCGAACCTGTCGCTCGATCTGATCTTCGCGGCGCCCGGCCAAACGCTCGCGGGTGTCGAGCGCGACGTGCGAAGCGCAGCCGCGCACGCGCCGGATCACGTGTCCGCCTATGCGCTCACGCTCGAGCCGGGGACGCCTTTCGCCCGCGCCGTCGCCGCCGACAAGCTCGCGGTTCCCGGCGACGACGAGGCGGCCGAAATGATGCTTGCGATCGCCGGCTCGCTCGAGCGCGCGGGCCTCGCGCGGTACGAGATCTCGAGCTGGGCGCGGCCCGGACGCGCGGCGGCCCACAATCGCCGGTATTGGCAGCGCCGGCCGGTGCTGGGGGTCGGCCTCGGCGCCCATTCCTTGGAGCCGCCGAGGGCCGCAGAGCCGTTCGGGGCGCGCAGCGCGAACGAGCGCGCGCTGCCCGCTTATCTCGCGCGGATCCAGGCGGGCCGCTTCGCACCGCCCGAACGAGAGGCGCTCCGGGCTGCGACCGCGCGCAGCGAGGCCGTATTCCTGGCGTTGCGCACGCGTGAGGGGCTGGCGGCCGAGGCCTTCCGCGCCGAGTTCGGCGCCGCCCCGCGCGCGTTCTTCGCGAGCGCGATCGATGGCGCGCGCGGGGCGGGCCATCTCAGCGAGAACGCGGCGGGCGACCTCGCGCTGACCGAGGCCGGCTGGCTGTTCGCCGACGAAGTCGCGGCGCGCTTCGTCTGACCGCGGCTGGCACGCGGCGACGGACCGGCGCGGAGCGAGCGAAGCTCATGAGAGCTCGCGTTGACCGGCGCGACGGCGCGGACCAAACTCGCGCGCGATGGATTCGCGCCTGGGTCCTTCGCCGCTCGCGCCCGCGCTCCTCTCGGAGCGCCAGGGCCGCGTGTTGCGCGCGGTCGTCACGTGCTTCGTCGGCGGCGCAGCGCCGGTCGCGTCTGAGACCATCGCCGCGCTACTGCCCGTGCCGCTGTCGCCACAGAGCGTCCGTAACACCTTGGCGGAGCTCGAGGAGGCGGGCCTCGTCGACAAGCCGCACCGCTCGGCCGGGCGCGTGCCGACGGCGCGCGGCATGCGCGCGTTCGTCGACCAGCTGCTCGCCGTGCGCGAGCTCGGCAGCTTCGAAAAACGCGACGTCGAGGATCGCCTCGAGGGCGGCGCGAGCCTCGACGAGAGCGCGTCGCGGCTGCTCTCGGAGCGCACGCGCCTGCTCGGCTTCGTGATTCCGCCGCCGCTCGATCAGGTCGTGCTGCGTCACCTCTCGTTCGCGCGCGTCTCGAGCGAGCGCGTGCTCGCAGTCGTCGTCTCGGAGAGTGGGCGCGCGTATCAGCGCCTGGTCGAACATCCCGGGCAGGGCGATCAGGCCGAGCTCGACCGCATGGCCGCAGGGCTGTGCGAGCGGCTTGCGGGCACCTCGCTGCGCGAGATCCGCCGCAGGCTGCTCGCCGAGGCCGCGGCGCTCCGCACGCGCGCGGATCTCCTGCTCGAGCGGCTCGTGCGCGATCTCCCGATCGGCGCCGAAGCGAGCGACCACGAGGTCGTGATCGCGACGCGGCTCGCGCTGCTCGATCAGCCGGAGTTCCGCGATCCAGCGCGCGTCCGCGCACTGCTGCAAGCGGTCGAAGACAAGGAGCGGCTGCTCGGGCTGCTCGAGCAAATCCTCGACGCGCGCGGCGTGCGCGTGGCGTTCGGCAGCGAGCTCGGCGAGAGCGAGCTCGACGGCCTCGCATTCGTGGCAACGCGCTACGGCCGTTCGGGCGCGAGCTGCGGCACGCTCGGCGTGATCGGCCCCGGTCGCATGGACTTCGCGCGCGTGATTCCGCTCGTCCGCTATGTCTCGGAGCTGTTGTCGGAGCCAGCACGAGCGTGAGCGAAGGTTCGAACGAGCGCGATCGCGAGCCGAGCGACGAGCCGGAAGACGCGGAGGGCGGGTCCCTCGCGCCGAGTCCCGAGCTCGCGGCGGCGCTACGCGAGGCGACCGAAGCGGTCGAGGGCCATGAGAAGCGCGGCGCACCTTCCACGCGCGAGCCGAGGCACGATCCGACCGAGGCGCTGATCCAGGCCTACAAGGCCGAGGCCGAGAAGCTCGGGCGCGAGCTCGAGGCCGCCCAGGCGGAAGCCGCCGCGAACAAGGAGCGCTTCATCCGCGTGTCGGCGGATCTCGACAATCTGCGCCGCCGCCAAATCAAGGAGCGCCAGGAGGCGCTCCAGTTCGGCCATGAGAACCTCGTAAAGGACCTGCTCAACACGGTCGATAACCTCGAACGCGCAATCGAGCACGCGAAAGGAAGTGAAGCCAAGGACTTGGACGCGCTCCTGCAGGGCGTCGAACTCGCCCAGCGAGAGCTGGCCACGGTGCTCGGCAAGCACGGCGTCGCCGTGATCGAGGCGGAGGGAGTCGCGTTCGATCCGAACGTGCACGAAGCCGTCGCGCAGATCGAGGAGGCTTCGGTACCGCCAGGCAACGTCGCTCGCGTCTATCAGAAGGGCTACCGGCTGCGTGACCGCTTGTTACGGCCAGCGCGCGTGGTGGTCGCGGCGGGCGCGAAGACGAAGCCGGACGAGACGGAGGCCGAGAAGTAGCCGGCGCCGCCCGCTGGGCGCCGGAGGGGGCGCTGCAGCGATGAGCAAAGTGATCGGCATCGATCTCGGCACGACCAACTCGTGCGTCGCGATCATGGACGGCGACGCGCCGGCCGTGATCGCGAACGCCGAAGGCGCGCGCACGACGCCGTCGATCGTCGCATTCACCGAGAGCGGCGAGAAGCTGGTCGGACAGGTCGCGAAGCGGCAGGCGGTCACGAACCCGACGCGCACGGTGTTCGCCGCGAAGCGCCTGATCGGCCGGCGCTTCGAGTCCGAGGAGGTGAAGCGCTTCGCCGCCGTCGCGCCTTTCCAGATCGCTGCGACCAACAACGGCGACGCCTGGGTGAAGATGGGCGACAAGCTGTGCGGCCCGCAGGAGATCTCCGCCGCGGTGCTCGGCAAGATGCGCGATACCGCGCAGGACTTCCTCGGCGAGCCCGTCACGGACGCAGTGATTACGGTGCCCGCCTATTTCAACGACGCGCAGCGCCAGGCGACCAAGGACGCGGGCAAGATCGCGGGCCTGAACGTGCTGCGGATCATCAACGAGCCGACGGCTGCGGCGCTCGCCTACGGCCTCGGCCAAGAGCAGAACAAGACGATCGCCGTGTTCGATCTCGGCGGCGGCACCTTCGACGTCTCGGTGCTCGAGATCGGTGACGGCGTGTTCGAGGTGAAGAGCACCAACGGCGACACCTACCTCGGCGGCGAGGACTTCGATCAGCGCATCGCCGACTTCCTGATCCAACAGTTCCAGCGCGAGTCGGGCATCGACCTGCACGGCGACAAGATGGCGCTGCAGCGGCTCAAGGAGGCCGCCGAGCGCGCGAAGCACGAGCTCTCCTCGTGCGAGGAGACCGACGTCAGCCTGCCCTTCATCGCCGCCGACGACTCGGGGCCGAAGCACCTGGCGATGAGCCTGACCCGCGCCGAGCTCGAGGAGCTGTGCGCGGACCTGATCGATCGGCTGGCCGAGCCCTGCCTGACCGCGCT
>DASTOI010000658.1:0-5038 GCA_035762585.1 Myxococcota bacterium | reverse complement strand
GTGCGAGACGCGCCCGCTGCTCGTCGAGTTCGCGCGGCGCGCGCGCGAGATCATCGATCGCGAGCCCGGCGGCGTGAAGGCGCGAGGAATGCGGCCCTAACTTTCCGAGCTCCGTTCGCCTTCGGATCACTGCGCGCCGCCTGCACGGCTTTGCCGTGCTGGGCGGCTTGCTGGAAACGTCGACCGCTTGCCGTCACGAACTCGGCGGTTCCGTCTGTCCGCCACGCTGTGCCGCGAGCCGCGTGTCGATCTGGTCCGCGGCGATCGGCTTGCCCACCAGGTAGCCCTGGAAGACATGGCAGCGCTCGCTGCGCAGGAAGCTCGCCTGCGCCTCGTTCTCGACGCCCTCTGCGACCACCGTCAGGCGCAGCCGGTGCGCGATTCCGATCACCGCGGCAATCACGGTGCGCGCGTGCTCGTCGGCCTCGATCGCGCGCACGAACGAGCGGTCGATCTTCAACGCGTCGATCGGCAGCCGCATCAGGTTCGAGAGCGTCGAGAAGCCGGTGCCGAAGTCGTCGAGCGCGATGCGCACGCCGAGCCGGCGTAGAGCAGCGAGCGTCTCGGCCGCGGCGCCGAGATCGTCGACGAACGCGCTCTCGGTGATCTCGAGCTCGAGGCGCTCGGGCGGCAGGCCGCTCGCGCCGAGCGCGGAGCGCACCACCTCGACCAGATCGCCGTGTCGCAGCTGATGGCTCGAGACGTTCACTCCGACGCGCAGCGGGACGTCGCCCACGCTCCAGCCCAGCGCGGTGCGGCAGGCCTCGTTCAGCACCCACGCGCCGAGCGGAAGGATCAGGCCCGTGTCCTCGGCGATCGGAATGAACTCGGCCGGCGAGATCAGCGCGCCGTCGGGTCCGCGCAGGCGCACGAGCGCTTCGACGCCTTGCCAGCGCCCCTCGGCGAGCGCGAGCTGCGGCTGGTACTCGAGCGTGAGGCCCTGATCGCTCTCGAGCGCGCGCCGCAGCAGCCGCTCGAGCTCGATCGCGCGCGCCGCTTCCGTCGAGAGCGTCGCGCTGTAGAACCGGTACTCGCCGCGCTGCGTGCGCTTCGCCTGCTGCATCGCCGTGAGCGCGTTCTGGACGAGCCGGCTTGCGTCGTGGCCGTCGTCCGGAAAGAGCGCGATGCCGGCGGTCGCCGAGAACTCGAGGCGCTCGCCGTCGCGCGTCACCGGCCGGCTGGTCGTACGCAGCACGCGCTGCACGAAGCCTTCCACTTGGCCCGCCGCCGCGACGCCGCCGATTGCGATCATGAACTCGTCGCCGGCGATTCGCGAGACGAGCGGCTCGCCGGCCTCGGCGATCTCCTCCGCGCTGCGCGCGCAGGACGCGATGCGCTGCGCGGTGCGCCGTAACAGCTCGTCCGCGAACGCGTGGCCGAACACGTCGTTGATGCGACGAAAGCGGTCGAGCCCGATCGCGACGACCGCGACGCGCTCCCGCTTGCGGCGCGCCTCCGCGACGAGCTTCTCCAATGATTCGGTGAGCAGCGCGCGATTCGGCAGCGCGGTCAGCGGGTCGTAGTTCGAGAGCCGGTGGATGCGCTCCTCGCTCTCGCGCCGCTGCGTGACATCCTGCACGGTGCCGTGCAACAGGCCGCGGCCCGCCACGTCCCACTGAAGCTCGCCGCGCAGCTGAACGGTGCGCTCGCCGCCGCCCGCCACGATCACACGGTGCTCGCAGTCGAGCGGCGTTCCTTCTGCCGCCGTGGTCGCGAATGCCTTCTCCACGAGGGCGACATCGGCGGGATCGACCGCGGCGAGGTAGCGAGCGAAGCCGCGCCCGGCTTCGTCCTCGGGCGGCAGCTTCACGACGCGGTCTGCGTGCCGCGACCACAGCAGCTCTCCGCTCTCCGGCTCCCACTGCCAGCTGCCGATGCGCGCGATGCGATGCGCGTCGGCGAGCGACGCGCGGCTCTGCTCGAGCTCGAGCAGCGCGCCGCGCAGCTGCCGCTGCGTCTCGTTCGAGCGCACGAGAAAGCGCGCGCGATACGCGAGCAGCTGCGCGTCGACCGGCTTGCGCAGGAAATCGCTCGCTCCCGCCGCGAACGCGCGCTCGATCAAGCCCGGGCGATCGAGCGCGGTCGTCACCACGATCGCCGCGCCTGCGCCCGACGGCAGATGGCGGATCGCGTCGCACAGCGAAACGCCGTCGCGGCCGGGCAGCTCGATGTCGATGATCACAAGCGCGGGCCGCACGCGCGGGAGGCTCGTGAGCGCGCTCGCCGCGTCCGGCGCCTCGGCGACCTCGAAGTCCGCCGCGCGCAGCGCTCCGGCCGCGAGGGCGCGCGCCGCTGGATCGGCGTCGATCACGAGCGCGCGGGCGGGCATGCGGCTATCGGCCACGCGGTGCCCGCTTCGAATCAGCGCGCGATCGGATCAAGGCGAACCGCCTCCCCAGGCGAGGGCCGAGCCCGAAGCGTTGATTCGGTGCGCCACGGCGCCGTCTGAAGCGGACGCTCGCGCACAGAAACGGGCAGGCTCGGAGAGACAACGTTGCGGCGGGGTCAGACCCCGCTGTGACGCTGCGCTTGCTGCGCCGCGGCGGACGCGCGAGGCTCGGCGCCCAGGGGCAATGCGCTGCGCGGAGGTCACTGTTCGACTCCGCTCGGCTCCGAGAATCCGCCTCGCTGCGCACGCCGAAGCGGCGCTTACCCGCCCTCGCGCTCGCTCTGACGATCGCCGCCGCGGTTCACGATCTCGGCGGGGAATGCTTCGACGAGCAGGTCGACGACGTCGCGCACGGAGACGACGCCGATCGGGAGGCCGCGCTCGTCGACGAGCGGCACGTGCCGGAAGCCGCCGACGCTCATCATCCGCAGCACGTCGGCGACGGTGCCGTCCTCGGCGAGGCAATCCGGATCGACCGTCATCACCTGCTCGAGCGGCAGCGTGGCGGGATTGCGACCGCCGTCGATGATGCGGAACAGCACGTCGCGCTCGGTGAAGATCCCGATCACGCGTGTCGCGTCGGTGCCGTCCTCGGTGATCAGCACGACGCCGCGGTGCTCCTTCTGCATCGCGCGCACCGCGTCGGTGACGGTGTCCTCGCGCCCGAGGATGAATGCGCGGCGCGCCTGCAGCACGGCGGCCGGCGCCTCGAGCAGCTGCGCGTCGAACGTGCGCGGGGTCTCTGCGTCGAAGTACGCCTCGTCTCTCTCGACGAGCGAATCGAAGTCGTCGCGCTCGATTTCCATGGGGGACTCCTCGCGAGACCGGCCGATCGTACACCGGCGCGTGGCGCGAAACGTGACACGTGGCACGCGCTGCGACGAAAAAGTCGTGTGCCGAGCGCGGCGCAGGTTCGTCCGCCGGCCTAAGAGACGTGCTCCAGCGCGAAGCCGACCCCGAAGTGCGCTGCCAGGCGCGCGAGGAACGCGCGCACGTCCGCGTGCAGCTCGTCCTCGCGCATCGCGCGCGCGACGCGACCCCATGGAAGGCGCGGCCCAACCGCGGCGAGCCTTCGCTTCGCGTCGAGCTCGCGCCACGAGCGCTCGTCGTCTGCCGCCGGCAGCTCGTTCGCGAGCGCGCGCAGCGCGCGCGGCTCGACGCCGCGGAGCACACGGCCGAGCGCGGCGGGAACGAGCAGGTAGCTCTCGATGTGGCGCCGCCCCCAGATGAGCAGCTCGAGTCCGTCGGCACCGGCGGCTGCGCGCTCGGGCTCGTGGTCGCGGTCGAGCACGCACAGCCCGCGGACCTCGCGGCCCTCGGCGCGCGCCTCGGCGAGGTGCTCGCGAGCGCGAGCCGGCTGGCGCCCGCCCAGAATCACCGTCGCCTCGCGCACGCGGGCGGCAAGGCGCGGCGAGACTCGTTGCGCCCAGCCCTCGACGATCTCGCGATCGCGTGGGCCTTCGACGTAGAGGTAGGCGCTCGGCTCGCTGGCTGCTGGGCGCGCTCTCGCTCGAGATGTGCTGCTGCGGGACACGGGTCGTGTGGTTCCGGGAGGGACGCTGCGCAACGTAGGGGCGAAGCGACGCTTCTGCACCGCGCTTGGCGGTTGATCAGAAGAGCCTTCGTTCGGGGCGCCGCCGCGCGGGCCGGCGGGGGCTCGCGCCGCTCAGCCGCGCAGTCGCTCGATGTCGGTAGCGCGCGCCGTTCGAGGACTCTGGCGCGGTTCGCTTCTGCCGTGAGCGCGACCGCGCCTGGGCGTTCGCTCTGCGACCCCCGCCCCGCGCGGCTCCTTGCTGTGCGTTGCCAGCGGAGCCGAGTAGGACGGAATCGTGACGCTGACTGCGCCGTCGAGGCGCCGGCCGCGTCACTTTTTGGTGTCGGCCTGCGCGGCGCGTTGCTCGTCTGGTTCGCGGCGAGCGAAGTACCAGTGGACCGGGATGCCGAGCGCGATCAGGGCGAGGCCGGCGAACGCGCGGCCGGGAGTGGCGATGAGCGTGCTGATGACGAGCCAGGCGGTGGCGGCGACGTAGAGGGCAGGGACGACGGGGTAGCCCCAGGTGCGGTACGGACGCGGGGCGTCTGGTTGCGTGCGACGCAGCACGAAGACGGCGGCGACTGCGAGTGCTTGGAAGATCAGGGCGCCGAACACGGTGAAGTCGGTGAGCACGTCGAACGAGCCCGAGAGTGCGAGCAGCGCGGCCCAGCTGCCTTGTGCGAGCACGGCGACCCACGGCGAGCGGAAGCGATCCGAGACCGCGCCGAACGCGACTGGGAAGAGGCCGCCCTGCGCGAGCGCGTAGGGGACGCGCGAGCCGGTCAGCATCGAGACGTGCAGCGAGCCGAACGAAGAAGCGAGCAGCGCTGCCGCCATCAGCCCAGCGGCGCCGGCGCCGAACGCGCCGACCACGACCTCGTGCGCAACCGACGAGCCCGGCGCGACGCTCGCGACGCGCTCGGGCGAGAGCGCAAAGAAGTAAGCCGCGTTCGCGAGCAGGTAGAGCGCGACGATCGCCGCGATGCCGAAGCCCATCGCGCGCGGGAGGTTCCGCTCCGGCTCCCGCAGCTCGGCGCCGAGCATCGTGAGATTGCCCCAGCCGCTGTAGCCCCAGAGCGCGCCGACGACTGCGGCGCCGAAGCCCGCGATGCCGA
>DASTOI010000657.1:0-2064 GCA_035762585.1 Myxococcota bacterium | reverse complement strand
CCGAAGGGCGAGATCGCCTATGCGCTCGGGACGCCGCTCGAGCAGACGCCGCAAGGTGTCGCGGGCGGCATGCGCGTGTTCGTGCGCATCCCCGGCAGCGAACCGCGCGCGATCACGCCGGGGCCGCTCGACACCGCGCCGGCGTGGTCGCCGACCGAGCCGCTGCTCGTCTACCAGAGCCGCGGCAAGAGCGGCGTCGACGAGATCCTCGCGGTGAATCCGTTCGCGCCCGGCGCCCCGCGCTATCTCGCGAACGGCCGCACGCCGGTCTTCACGCCCGACGGGAAGTGGGTGGTCTACAGCGCCCGCACCGCCAAGGGGTGGAAGACCTTCAAGGTGCGGCCGGACGGCAGCGGCAAGCAGTACATCGCCGGCGGCGCGATGCAGGAGGTCGAGCCGGCCGTCTCGCGCGACGGCAAGTGGCTGCTGTTCACGGGTTACTACGAGGCGAACGTCCACGAGACCGACCTGATGGTTCGCCCGTTCGCCGGCGGCAAGGACCGCAAGCTCGATTTCGACGACAAGCCGCACCGGACGACCTGGTAGCCGGCACTCACTCGAACGCCCGAACGGAAGGAATCGCGGAGATGACGCAGCAGGATCTGGTGCCGGTGCACGGTGGACTCGACGCGCTCGTGGATTGCACGGTGCCGCTCGCGCAGCGCAAAGACCTCGAGCTGGAAGCGAAGTCGCTGCCCTCGATCACGGTGGCGAAGGCGGATCTCGCGACGCTCTATCGGATCGGCGACGGCGCGCTCTCGCCGCTCGAGGGGCCGATGCGGCGCGAGGTCTACCAGCGCGTGCTCGACGAGCAGTGCGTGCTCTCGCGCGGCAAGAAGTACGCGTGGGGCATCCCGCTCGCGCTTCCGGTCACCGACGCGGAGGCGAGCGCCGTGCGCGGTGCGAAGGCGGTCGCGGCGCGCAACGAGGCGGGCGCGCTCGTCGGCATCGTCTCGCGGCCGGACGTGTTCGCGTGGGACAAGGGGCAGTACGTCGAGCGCGTCTACCGGACGCGCCGCACGGATCACCCCGGCGCGCGCATCGCGACCGACGATCCGCGCGTGCAGCTACTCGGCGGCGAGCTGCGTGTGCTGCCGCAGGTGAAGCACCCGGAGTACGCGGAATTCATGCTGTCGCCGCTGCTCACGCGCGCGTTCATCCGCGACAAGAAGTGGCAGCGCGCGCTCGCGTTCCAGACGCGCAACCCGCTCCACCGCGCGCACGAATACGCGCTCGTGTGCGGCGCCGAACGTCTCACGACGGCCGGTCACTACACCGGCGTCGTGCTGAATCCGCTGGTCGGCGAGCTGAAGGGCGACGATGTGCCCGCGGTGATGCGGATGCGCTGCTATCGCGAGCTGCACGGCAAGCGGCTGCTCGGGCAGGGCGACAAGGACGAATCGGTCTGGCGGCGCGCCGGCTACGACATCTCCGAGGTGTTCGAGCTGATCGGTCTCGACATCAAGATGTTCTACGGCGGCCCGAGCGAAGCGCTGATGCACGCGGTCTACCGCCAGAACTACGGCTTCAGCGATCTCGTGATCGGCCGCAAGCACGCCGACGCGCCGTATGACGACGGCAGCCCGATCTGGGGCGACTTCGATGCGCAGGAGATCTTCGAGAAGCTGCCCGGCGAGCTTCACCTGAAGCCGGTGAAGATCGGCTTCGCCGCTTATTACGAATCGATGGGCCGCGTCGACCTGACCGAGAACCACCCGAACGAGAAGCCGTACTCGATCAGCGGCACGAAGCTGCGCGAGCAGCTGCGCTCGGGCGAGCGGCCCGACCCGCGCATCATCCGCCCGGAGATCTCGGACATCCTGATCGCCGCGTATCAAGGGGCGTAGGATCGCGGCCCCCCGGGCGAGGAGAGATGCGATGCAGATCGGAGTGCCCCGAGAAACGAAGGACATGGAGTTCCGCGTCGGGATGACGCCCGATGGCGCGAAGATCCTCGTCGAAGACGGGCATCAGGTGCTGATCGAGCAGAACGCCGGCGTCGGCAGCGGCTTCCCGGACGGCGCTTATCAGGCGGTCGGTGCGAAGATCGTCGAGACCGAAGAA
>DASTOI010000656.1:0-2285 GCA_035762585.1 Myxococcota bacterium | reverse complement strand
GAGGTTCGGGCGATCGAAGTCGCCGACCAGCAGCGCCGGATCGCGCAGCCCGAGCTGCGCCGCGACGTCGCGCCGGACCTCGGGCGTCGCCGTGGCGGTGAACGCGTGCACCGGCACGTCCGGGCGCAGCGCGCGCAGCTCGCCGATGCGGCGATATTCGGGGCGGAAGTCGTGCCCCCAGTGCGAGATGCAGTGCGCCTCGTCGACCACCAGCGTCGCGAGGCCGTACTTCGCGAGCTCCGCCCAGAAGCCCGCCATCACGAGCCGCTCGGGCGCGACGAACAGCAGCTTCGCGTCGCCGCTCGCGAGCCGAGCCGCGGCTTCGCGCCGCTGCAGCGGGCTCTGCGCGCTCGTCATCATCACGGCCGGCACGCCGCTCTCGACGAGGCCGGCGATCTGGTCCTGCATCAGCGAGATCAGCGGGCTGATCACGCAGGTGAGGCCGGGCCGGAGCAGCGCGGGCGCCTGATAACAGAGGCTCTTGCCGCCGCCGGTCGCGAGCACGACGAGCGAGTCGCGGCCGGCGAGCGCCGCGAGCATCGCCTCGGCCTGCAGCGGGCGGAGCTCGGCGTAGCCCCACACGCGCTTCACCAGCGCGCGCAGCTCGTCGAGTCCGGGCTCCATGCGCTCGCTTCGCGGGCTCGAGCTCACGTCCGCCATGCATCACCCGGCAGGATGCGGCGCATGAACTCGTCGAAGAGCGGCACCGTGAACGCGGTATCGCCGTGGCTCGGGCTCCAGACCATGCCCTTCGCGATCAACGCGTTCCGCGTGGGCCCGAGCGAGGTGACCTTGCGGCCGAGGCAGTCCGCGATGTCGCCCGAGCGGTGTGGACCGGGGCCGAGCTGCGCCATCGCTCGCAGATAGCGCTTCTCGCTCTGCGTCAGGCGATCGAAGCGCACGCGAAAGAAGCTCTGGTCGAGCGCCGCGAGGGCGGTGACGGAAGCGGCCTCCACGTCGTCGAGCGTGATCGGCGAAGTCTTCGCCGCCTCCCACGCGCGCTTTCCCCACTCCTGCAAGAAATACGGATAGCCGTGCGTCTCACCGACGATCCGCGCGAGCGCCGCCTCGGTGAACGCGACGCCCTTCGCCTGCGCGGGCAGCTCGATCGCGCGCCGCGCCTCGGCTTCCGCGAGCGGCCCGATCTCGCGGAACTCGAACAGCCGTTCCGCGTAGGACTTCGCGTTTCCCGTACGGCCGCGAAGCTGCGGCAGGCCGGCGCCGACGAGCGCCACCGGGAGCTTGCGCTGCGCGCAGCGATGCAGCGCAGTGATCAGCACGGCGAGCTGCGGCTCTTCGACGTACTGGAGCTCGTCGATGAACAGCGCGAGCGCGCTGCCGCCGCCTTGCGCCGCGGTGCCCGCGGCTTCCAGCAGCGCGGTGAGGTCGTGCTCGAGATCTCCGCTGTCGGCGAGGCCGGCCTCGGGCTGCGCCTCCGGCAGCGTCACCTCGATGTCCGCGTACTTCAGCTTCAGCTTCGCGACGAAGCCGGCGAGCGCGCGCAGCCCACGCCGCGCGAGGTCCTTCGCGGCCTCGATCTGGCTGAGCCGGAGCAGCGCGAGCCGCAGCTCGGGCGCCAGCATGCCCGGCAGCGACCGCCCCTCGGGAGCCTCCAGCTTGATCGTGCACATGCGCGCGGCTTCCGCGGTCTCGCGCATCGTCTCGAGCAAGACCGTCTTGCCGACCCCACGCAGGCCCACCATCAGCATGCTCTGTGCGGGGCTGCCGAGCCGGATTCGCTCGAGCGCGACGCGGACTCGCTCGAGCAGCTCGTCGCGACCGGCAAGCTCGGGCGGAGGCGTACCCGCGCCGGGCGCATAGGGATTGTCGATCGGGTCCATAGCGGGCCGATTTTATTCAGAATTTATCGAGTTTACGAGGGAGAAATAAACTCGAAAAACTCTTCATAAACGCTCGCAGGCCTTACCCGAGGATCGTGCCGAGCAGCCAACGCGCGCCGGCCATCAGCGCGACGTAGCCCGAAGCGATGAGCAAGCTCGCGGCCGCTCCCCGCGCGAATGGCGAAAGGGGGCTCCGACCGCGCGCGGCCCCGGCCCGGCTCGTCTCGTGGATCCCTGCTCGACTCGCGCCGGAGCGCGACCCGTCTCCGCCGCGTCCCGCCCCGATCGCTGTCCGCACCGCCCGCACGCTCTCGTAGGTTGCACTCGCCATCGCTCGCTCCTGTTTGGGACCGCACGCGAGCTTCCACGGGCCGTGTGTCAGGCGCGGTCACAACGCAGCCGAGCGAGTCTGCATAGCCGCGAACGAAGGGAGTGGCGGGGGGG
>DASTOI010000655.1:0-2695 GCA_035762585.1 Myxococcota bacterium | reverse complement strand
CGCTTCGTCGATCTGGGCGGCGGCTTCGGCGTCGCGAACGCGGGGCACTCGCACCCGCGCGTCGTCGCCGCGGTCGCGGAGCAGAGCGCGCGGCTGATGCACGCGATGGGCGACGTGCATCCGCCCGCGGTGAAGGTCGCGCTGCTCGAGGCGCTCGCGGCGCGCTTCCCGGGCGGCGGCGCGGCGCGCGCGGTGCTCGGAAGCTCCGGCTCCGACGCAGTCGAGAGCGCGCTGAAGACCGCGCTGATCGCGACCGGCAGCGCCGGCGTGATCGCGTTCGACGGCGCTTATCACGGTCTCGCGCTAGGCGCGCTCGACGCGACGCACCGCGCCGCGTTTCGCACGCCGTTCGCCGCGCGGCTGCCGGTGCGCACCGGTTTCGCGCGCTTCGGCGATGCGCGAGACGTACTGCGCGCGGCGCGCGAGCTCGGCGCGCCGGTCGGCGCCGTTTTGGTCGAGCCGATTCAAGGGCGGGGCGGCGAGCGCATTCCGCCGGACGGTTTTCTCGGCGAGCTGCGCGCGCTGTGCGACCGCGAAGGCTGGCTCTTGATCCTCGACGAGGTCTACACCGGCTTCGGGCGCACCGGCCGCTGGTTCGCGTGCGAGCACGAGGGCGTCGTCCCGGACTTGTTATGCGTGGGGAAGGGCCTCGCGTCGGGGATGCCGATCTCCGCGTGCATCGGGCGCGCGAACGTGATGGACGCATGGCCCGCTTCTCAGGGAGAGGCGCTGCACACGCAGACGTTCCTCGGCCACCCGCCGAGCTGCGCGGCCGCGCTGGCCTCGCTCGCGGTGCTCGAGGAAGAGAAGCTGGTCGAACGCGCGGCCGAGGACGGCGCCGCCGCGCTCGCGTTCCTGCGCGCCCGCACGCACGGGCTCGCGCGCGTCGCCGACGTGCGCGGGCGCGGCCTGATGCTCGGCATCGAGTGCGACTCGCCGAAGGCCGCGCAGCGCGCGTGCCGCGCCGCCCTCGCGCGCGGCGTGATCCTGCTGCCGAGCGGCGACGACGGCCGCGTGCTCTCGGTGACGCCGCCGCTCTGCATCGGCCGCGAGGCGCTCGAGCACGCGCTCGCGATCGTCTGCGCGGAGCTCTGCTAGTGGATCGCGCGGCGATCGAGCGCGAGCTGCTGCACTGGATGCGCAGCGAGCCGGATCGCCACGACCCGGAGCGCTTCGAGCGCCTCGCGCTCGCGCTCTTCGCTCATCAGTTCGAGCACTGCGAGCCGTACGGAAAGTTCGCCGCCGGGCGCGGCGCGCGGCCGACGCAGATATCGACCTGGCGCGAGATCCCGGCGGTGCCGACCGGCGCGTTCAAAGAGCTGCCGCTGCGCGCGTTCCACGCGCTCGCGACGAAGCACACGTTCCGCACGAGCGGCACCAGCCAGGAGAGGCGCGGAGCGCTCTACCTCGACACGCTCGAGCTCTACGAGGCCTCCCTGCTGCCGAGCTTCGAAGTGGGCGTGCTGCCCGAGCTGCTGGGGACGCGCGGCCGCATGCCGATCCTGGTGCTCGCGCCGAGTCCGGAGGAGGCCGACGACTCATCGCTCTCACACATGTTCGGCGTCGTGCTCGCGCGGCGCGGCGCCGCGGGCAGTGATTACTTCGTGCGCCGCGGCCGGCTCGAGCTGGCGACGCTCGCGCTCGCGCTCGAAGCGGCGATCGCCAAGGGCACCGCGATCGCGCTGTGCGGCACCGCGTTCTCGTTCGTGCATCTGCTCGAAGCGATGGAGCGCGCGGGCCGGCGGCTCGCGCTGCCGGCAGGCACGCGCATCATGGAGACGGGCGGCTTCAAGGGCCGCGCGCGCGCGCTGACGCGCGACGAGCTGTATGAGCAGCTGCAGGAGCGATTGGGGGTGCCGCCCACGCAGATCGTGAACCAGTACGGGATGACCGAGCTCGGCAGTCAGTTCTATGACAGCGTGCTCGTGCAGCCGGGCGCGCCGCGCCACAAGCTGGCGCCGCCGTGGACGCGCGTGCGCATCGTCGATCCGGAGAGCGGCTGGGACGTGCCGGCGGGCGAGGTCGGAATGATCCAGATCGTCGATCTCGCGAACACCGGGAGCGTGCTCGCGGTGCAGACGGCCGATCTCGGGCGGGAGCTGCCCGGCGGGTTCGAGGTGTTAGGGCGTTCGCCGGGGGCCGAGGAGCGCGGCTGCTCGATCGCGGCCGACGAGATGCTGGGCCGCGGGCGGTAGGAGCGGCCGTGCGCGATTCGGCTTTCGCTCGTGACGCCGCCGCGCGGTCCGGCGGGGGCTCGACTCCGCTCACCCGCGTGACCGCGATGGACCGAGCCGTGCGCCATTCGAGGACTCTGGCGCGCTGCGCTTCTAGTCTGAGCGCGGCCACGCCTGGGGCTTCGCTCCGCGACCCCCGCCTGCCCGCGCGGCTCCTTGCCTTGTGTTGCATGCGAGCGGAAGGAGGAGGAGAGGTGACGCGGCCGCGCAATCGAGGCGCGGCCGCGTCACTTTTGTGTATTGCGGACGCGGAGCTCATGTAGATGGGCGCCAGCGCAGCGAGCGAGGTGTGGGAGGCGGTGGCGCGGCTGGGGGATCGCGGCCGGGAGCTGCGGCGGCGTTTGCTCGCGGAGCGCGTGGCGGTGGTTGGGGCGTTGCTCGAGCAGCTTCGCGATGCGAAGAGCGCGGTGCGCGCGCGGCTTGCGCGCGAGCTGCCCGATGCGACGGGGTTCGCGCCCGCG
>DASTOI010000654.1:0-4521 GCA_035762585.1 Myxococcota bacterium | reverse complement strand
GCTCCGAGCTCGCGCATCGACGTGCGGCGCTTCCGCCCGAACCTCGTGATCGAGGCCGAGAGCGAAGGAACGCCGGAGATCGCGTGGAAGGGGCGCAAGCTCGCGATCGGCGCGGCTTCCCTCGAGGTGATCGTGCCGTGCCCGCGCTGCGTGATGATCACGCACGGCTTCGGCGACGTGCCGCAAGACACGAGCCTGATGCGCACGGTGGTGCGCGAGCTCGACCAGAACGTCGGCGCGTACGCGCGCATCGCGAGCGCCGGCGAAGTGCGGGTCGGAGACGCCGTCGAGCTCATGTGAGCCCGCCCATGCGGGTCCGCTTCCTCGGCAGCGGCGCCACGTTCGGGAGCGGCGGCCGCCTCTAGTCCCGCATCCTCATCGAGTCGCGCGAGTGTCGGGTCGGCTGCCACGGCCGACGTGCGCTTCACGTTGGTTATGTTCGCCCGACCACAACGAATCGGACGCGGCTGCGCGCCGCAGGTGAGGGGGCCCCATGCAGAAACATCTCCAGCACTACATCGACGGCCGCTGGGTCGATTCCGCGGAGTCGCGGATTCTCGACGTGATCAACCCCGCGACGGACGAGCCGATCGCGCAGATCGCGCTCGGCGGGCCGAAGGACGTCGAGCTCGCGGTCGCTGCCGCGCGGCGCGCGTTCGAGACGTACTCGCGCACGACGCGCGAGCAGCGGCTCGACCTGCTGAAGCGCATCGTCGCGTCGTACCAGAAGCGATACGACGAGCTGGCGACGACGATCTCCAAAGAGATGGGCGCGCCCATCTGGCTCTCGAAGGCGGCGCAGGCCGCGACCGGCCTCGGCCACTTCAACACCGCGATCGCGCTGCTCGAGAAGTTCGAGTTCGAGGAGAAGCGCGGCACGACGCTCGTCGCGAAGGAGCCGGTCGGCGTCGTCGCGATGATCACGCCGTGGAACTGGCCGATCAATCAGATCGCGTGCAAGGTGGCCCCGGCGCTCGCGGCAGGCTGCACGATCGTGCTGAAGCCGACGGAGATCGCGCCGCTGAACGCGATCCTGCTCGCCGAGATCCTGCACGACGCCGGCGTGCCGGCCGGCGTATTCAATCTCGTGAACGGCGACGGCCCGACCGTCGGCGAGGCGCTCTCGGCGCATCCCGGCGTCGACATGGTCTCGTTCACGGGCTCGACGCGCGCGGGCATCGCCGTCGCGAAGAACGCGGCGAACACCGTGAAGCGCGTCGCGCAGGAGCTCGGCGGGAAGTCCGCGAACATCATCCTCGACGACGCCGACATCGCGGCGTCGGTCGCGGCCGGCGTGCGGCAGTGCTTCATGAACAGCGGCCAATCGTGCAACGCGCCGACGCGCATGCTCGTGCCGGCGAGCCGCCACGACGAGGCGTGCCGCGTCGCCGCGGAGACCGCCGCGCAGATCAAGGTGGGCGATCCGTTCGCGGAGGGCACCGTGATCGGCCCCGTCGCGAGCGCGACGCAGTTCGAGAAGATCCAGCGGCTGATCCAGAAGGGCGTCGACGAGGGCGCGACGCTCGTCGCGGGCGGCACCGGCCGACCCGAGGGCCTCTCGAAAGGTTGTTACGTGAAGCCGACCGTGTTCGGCGGCGTGCGCAACGACATGACGATCGCGCGCGAGGAGATCTTCGGGCCGGTGCTCTCGATCCTCCCGTACGAGAGCGAGGAGGACGCGATTCGCATCGCGAACGACACCGTCTACGGGCTCTCGGGCTACGTGCAGTCGGGCAGCCTCGAGCGCGCGCGGCGCGTGGCTGCGCGGCTGCGCACCGGCAACGTGCACCTGAACGGCGCGCAGATGGACTTCAACGCGCCGTTCGGCGGCTACAAGCAGTCGGGCAACGGCCGCGAATGGGGAATCGAGGGACTCGAGGAGTTCCTCGAGACGAAGTCGATCCTCGGCTGGGAGACAGCGCCGAGGAAGTGAGCGCTGCGTTCGTTCAGGAGCCCCCGCGTGCCGCCGGTGCGCGGGGGCTCGGCGTTCGGTTCCCCGCCGTTACGCGGCTCGGCGCCGGCGCGCTGCGACGCCCGCGAGCCCGAGCGCGAGCAGCAGGCCGGTCGTCGGTTCGGGCAGCGCGGTGACCACCACGTTGTCGAGCTTGCCGAAGTCGCCTTCGCCGTCGTCCATCCAGAGCGCGACGTAGAGGTACGCGACGCCGGTCGGCAGCGAGAACGACTCGTGCTCGAAGGTCCCCTGCTGGCCATCCACCATCAGCTCCGTCCAGTTGGACCACGCGTACGGACCGGTGCGCGCGTCGAGGTAGTGGCTGCCCGAGTAGAGCGTGAACGGGATCGGCGTGGCGCTCGCGAAGTAGCCGACGCGGACGAGATCGCTCGTGCTCGTGCTGAACGTTCGCCAGTCGAACTCGAGCATCGCGCTGGTGAAGCTGACGGTGCTGACCTGGAGAATGAGGCCGGCGTCGTCCTCGAAGCGGCCGACCGGCGTTTGATTGCCGGGCCCGGTGCCGTCGAAGCTGTCGCCGAAGCGCTGCACCGCGAGGTCGCTGTCGATCGAGAGCGGCGTGCCGCCGAGCAAGCCTTCGAAGCGGGCCCCGTACCACGTCTCGTCCGCGCCCTCCGCCATGTTGGGAAGGCCCGGATTGACGTAATCGCCCGACGGATACTGGACGGGGAAGCTCGTGTACCCGTCGAAATCCTCGGAGAAAAGAGTGACCGCGGATCCACTCTGCGCGGACAGCGCCAACGCGAAAGCCGCCGCGAACGACCAGCTCCGAGCACACACGGCGCGCATTGCAGCCCCTCCCAGGTCAGCGCCCGCGATGAGAGCAAGCCGCGTGCCGACTCCAGCTCTTCGAGAATCCCTAATCGTTTCGACGGCTTGCGCTGACCGTCGCATGCAGGCTGCGCGGCGACCGGAAAAGTGTTTCCCATACTGGGAACGGCCCGTCCGCGCGGCGGAATCTCGTTTGGAATCGATCGCTTAGGTGGACTCGAAGTCAGGCGAGAAGCGGATGTTGTCCTTCGCGAGCCCGTCGAGGACGACTTGGAGCCCGCCGCTCTTGATCATCCACTCGAGCCGGTGATCGCGGTACTCGCGCTTGAAGAGGCCCTTCTCGATCAGCTCGCCCACCGTGCCCATGCCGGCGATCGAAGCGGCCGCCTCATTCGCGGTCTGCGCGACGGAGGGACGCGCGTTCGCGCGCTTCGCCCACGCGGCGAGCTTCGATCCGGCTGGCGGCGTCAGGCCAAAGCCGGCGGAGCCGTTCACGTACGGGATCACCGAGAGGTCGGCCCAGCCGAAGCTCGCGCCGCCGAACCAGTCGGCGCTCCCCAATTGCTGCTCGAGCCAGCGCTGCCACGCCGCGACCTGCTTCGCCGCGTGCGCCTCGATCTTCGCCGCGAGCTCGCCCTTCGCGCGCCCCATGAAGCGAATCTCGCCGAGGCCCCAATTGATCGCCTCGTAGTGCGTGTCCATCGCTTCTTCGATCATGCGCGCGCGGGCGCGCGCGGCGGGCTCGCGCGGCAAGAGCGGCGGCGACGGCCACTTCTCCTCGATGTACTCGAGGATGATCGTCGAATCGAAGATCCGCGTCTCGCCGTCCACGAGCGCCGGCACCTCGCCGCGCGGCGACGCGCTCGTGAAGTCCGCGCCATAGCCCGAGCCCGCGCCGATGCCGGTCGGCAGCTTCAGCTCGAACGGGACGTTCTTCTCGCGCAGCGCGATCTTGTTCTTCTGTGCATACGGGGAGAGCGGGTGCTCGAAGAGAATCATCGCGGGCTCCGATCTGCCGCGACGTTCCGCGCGGCTCGCGGAGCCTGGCGTAGCGTGCGCGCCGTCGCACGAAAGCGCGGCGCGTCGCTTTCACGGGTGTGAACGCTGCGGCGGCGCTCGGCTCTCAGCGCGAAGCGGCGCGATCGTCGTGCTGCTCGGGCCAGCGGATCTGGCCGCGCAGATTCTCCTCGACCTCGCGAGCGGCGTAGACGCGCGACTCGTCCGGCTTCGGACCGCGGCCGAGCTCGATCTCGGCGGACGCTTCGTATTGCGTCACCTCGCGCACGCGCACGTCGTCGTCCCAGAATGGGTCGTACCAGGTGTACCAGCCGAAGCGGGGATGGAAGTAGGAGTGGCGGAAGCCGTCGACGAACGGCCGGCGGAAGCCGCTCGTTTGTAGACGCCTCTCTGGAACCGTGTCTCAATCGACGATGCGGAACCACGCAAAGCCCTGCTCGAGCGTCAGCTCCGCCGCGCGGTAGAGCAGCGCCTGCTCGACCGACTCGAGCTCCGTCATCGAGTTGCCGCGAAACGCCACGCGCCAGCGATCGCTCTCGATGCGCTGCTCGCGATACCCGTAGTCACCGGGGCCCTCGGCGGGCTGGTAGCGAGTCTCCGTGGCGCAGGCCACGAAGAGCAAAGCGCTGAGGCAAAGAGTCGAAATGCTTCGGAGCATGCCGAGCGTGAGCTGCATCCCGCATGCCAATCGGCGCGAGCGCGCCCCCGACGTCACCCAGCGTGGGCGCGCCGCCACTCGGCGTAATGACACATCGCGGCCAGCG
>DASTOI010000653.1:0-2603 GCA_035762585.1 Myxococcota bacterium | reverse complement strand
CGCGTTCGGCGGCGATCCCGAGCGCCTGGACGCGGACCGGCTCGCGGCGGATCTCACCGCGCGCGGCATCCCCGCGCTCGCGTGCGACGGGGTCGACGCAATCGTCGAGCATCTCGCGAGCGCGTGCCGCGCGGGCGACGTCGTGATCACGCTCAGCAACGGCGGCTTCGGCGACATCTGGGGCAAGCTGCTCGCGCGGCTCGGCCGCGCCGCCTAGCGTTCGCGCCCTAATCGCATCGGGAGATCGTGATGACCGTGAAACGCCTGCTGCCGGGGAAGCGCCTCTCACAGGGCGCCGTCCATGGCGAGCTCGTCTACAGCGCCGGCATCGTCGCCGACGACCCGGTGCCCGACGCGAAGAAGCAGACCGAGCAGATCCTCGCGCAGATCGATCGCCTGCTCGCCGAAGGCGGCAGCGACAAGAGCCGCATCCTCACCGCGACGATCTGGCTGAGCGACATCCGCCACTACGCCGCGATGAACGAGGCGTGGGATCCGTGGGTCGTGCCCGGCAACACGCCCGCGCGCGCCTGCGTCGAAGCGAAGCTCGCGGCGCCGCAGTACTGGGTGGAGATCCGAGTCGTGGCGGCGCGGTGACGCCAGCGAGCCGTGAGCAATTGGGGTCAGGCACGGATCGTCGATGTTCGACGATTCGAGCCTGAATCCGATCGTCGGGACCGTCAGGCGAAGGGGAGGCCGAGCACGCGCCGGCCCGCGCCGATCGATTGCGCGTTCGCGATCGCGCCTCGCACGAACGCGCGCGCGGCCTCGACGGCGGCGACCAGCTCGTCGCCGCGCGCGAGCCGCGCGGCGATCGCGGCGCTGAGCGCGCAGCCGGTGCCGTGCACGTCGCCGCCGGGGATGCGCGCGCCGGCGAGCCAGCGCAGCTCGATCTCGGCGCCGCTTCGCAGCGCGAGGCAGTCGTCGGCGTCCCTCTCCCGGTGGCCGCCTTTCACGAGCGCAGCGTTCGCGCCGAGCTCGCCGACGAGCTGGCGCGCCGCCCTCTCGATCCCCGCGCGCGTCGACACGTCGCGCTCGCACAGCGTCTCCGCCTCCGCGAGGTTCGGCGTGACGAGCGCGGCGCCACGGATCAGCTCGCGCAGCCCGTCGAGCGCGCGTCGCTCGAGCAGCAGCGCGCCGTCGCTTGCGCGCAGCACCGGGTCGAGCACGAGAGGCACGGGGAGACCTCGGAGTAGCTCGAGCCCGAGCGCGACCGCGCGCAGCACGTCGTCGGTCGCGAGCATGCCGAGCTTCACGGCGTGCGGAGGAACATCGCGCAGCAGCACGCGCAGCTGCTCGGTCACCACGTTCGGGAACAGCGGCAGCACCTTGTGAACCTTCGCAGTGTCTTGAACCGTGAGCGCGGTTGGCACTGCGCAGCCGTGCACGCCAAGCGCGCGAAACACCTGCAGATCGAGCTGGAGGCCCGCGCCGCCGGTCGGATCGGAGCCCGCGATCGAGAGCGCAATGCGCACAGGCGGCATGACGCGCGATGTTAAGCTGCGCGCCCCTTCGGGACAGCCGCCGGTGCGAACGCCGCGCTTCCCGCGATCCCTCGCATATGGAGCCCCCGCGCATGACTCGACTCGCTGCGTTGCTGATCCCGCTCGCGCTCGCCGCCGGCGCAGCCGCCGCCGACACCTGGCACGCCGAGCGCCTGACGAGCGGGGCGGGCGGCGTGCCGCGCGTCGAGCGGCTCTGGTCGAAGGGGCCTGCGCTGCGCGCCGAGGTCGTGTTCGGCGGCCACGCGATCGTCACGTACGTGAAGGGCGATCGCTACGTCGTGGTCGACACGCTCACCGGGAAGGGCACGTCCATCCAGCGCAGCCCGAAGGCGATCGCTGAAGACGCGCAGCGCGCGCGCCCGTTCGGCAACGAACACGCGGCGTTGGTCGCGCTCGGCGCGGAGAAGGTGAAGAGCGAAGGCACCGGCGAGGGCGCCTGCGATCTCTATCGCATCACCGATCAGGGAGGGCGGCGCGAGGTGTGCGTCTCGACCGGCAAGGAGCAGCTGCCGCTCGTGCTGCGCGTCTGGGATCGCAAGAGCGGCGCCGAGAGCGAGACGCGTTATCTCGCGTGGTCCAAGGACCTCGAGCAGCAGGGCACGACGATTCCGGATTCGTTCTTCTCTCCCGATCCGCGCGTCGCGCTCGAGTCGCTCACGCACGAAGCGTTTCTCGCGAAGGCGCAGGCGGGGGAGCCGGCTGCAGCCGCCCCGATCCTCTATCCCGAGCTGCTGGTCGGGCGTTAGGTCGGGCCTCGATCGCTAGGCGCGCAGCAAGCCGCGCCGCCGCGAGCGTTCGGTGCCGAGCTTCGGCGTGCCGAGATGCCAGCGGAACACGCGCACCGGCGGGAGGTTCAGCAGCTCGAGCGTCGTGTCGGGCTCGCCGAACACCGGCTCCGCCAGCTCGGCCACCGTGCCGCGCACCTGATACGCGAGAAAGCAGCCGCTCGGAGCGAGCGCGCGGCGGATGCTCTCGATGATGCGCGCGCCGACGGCGGGCGGGATGATCGAGAACGGGATGCCGGAGATCACGACGTCCGGCGCGGCGAGGCCATAGACGCGGAGGATCTCGTCGAGCTGCTCGGCGCTGCCGTGGTGG
>DASTOI010000652.1:0-2315 GCA_035762585.1 Myxococcota bacterium | reverse complement strand
CCGCTCTGGCTTGCCGATCGGTCGCGCTTGTTATTCAGTGATCCGAACGCAAACCGGATCTACGAGTACGACCCGGTGGGCGACGGCGCGCTCCGCGTCTACCGAGAGAAGGCGGGCTACGACGGCGCGGACATCGCCGAGTACGGGCAGCCCGGCTCGAACGGCCTCGCGCGCAATCCGCGCAGCGGAGCGATTACGGTCGCGGAGCACGGGCGGCACCGGATCAGCGAGCTCGCCGCGGACGGGAAAACGCACACGCTCGTCGACGCGGAGGACGGCCGGCGGCTGAACAGCCCGAACGATCTCGTGTTCCGCTCGGACGGCACGCTGTTCTTCACCGACCCGCCGTTCGGCCTCCCGAAGTTCTTCGACGATGCGCGCAAACAGTTGCCCTACAGCGGGATCTACGCGCTGCGCGGCGGGAAGCTGCGGCTGCTCTCGACGGATCTCACCGGCCCGAACGGCGTCGCGTTCTCGCCCGACGAGAAGTTTCTCCACGTGACGAACTGGGACGAGAAGAAGAAGGTCGTGATGCGCTACGAGGTCGCGTCCGACGGAGCGCTCGCTCGCGGCCGCGTGTTCTTCGACATGACGAGCGCGCCGGGCGCCGAAGCGCTCGACGGGATCAAGCTCGACCGTGAAGGCAACCTCTACGTCTCAGGCCCCGGCGGCCTCTGGATCATCGCGCCGGACGGCACGCACCTCGGGACGCTGCGCGGTCCCCGGCTGCCGGCGAACTTCGCGTGGGGTGAGGACGGGAAGACACTCTTTCTGACTGCCCGCAGCGGCCTCTACAAGACGCGGCTCCTGATTTCGGGCGCAGGCCAGTGAGTGCGCCTGGCGCCGCGCGCAGGCATTCACTCACGCTGCGCGCGGTACTCGTCGCTGGGTTGCTCGCGCCGCTCGGCGCGCGAGCGCAGTTCGCGCAGGAGTCGCCCGAGCTGGAGGTCGTGCGTCTCGATCCGCGCCTCGACGCGTTGATCGCGCCGGGCACGCGCGCGGAGAAGATCGTCGCCGGGCACGTCTGGCTCGAGGGCCCGAGCTGGGACGCGCGCAGCAGCGCGCTGCTGTTCTCGGACGTCGTGAAGAATCGACTCTGGCGCTGGACCCCCGGAGGTGGAACCGACGTCGCGCTCGACCCGAGCGGCACGACGGCGCCTGGGCGGCACGCAGCGATCGAGCCGGGATCGAACGGAACGGCGTTCGATGCAGAAGGCCGCCTGCTGATTTGCCAGCACGGCGCGCGCCGCGTCGTGCGTCTCGAAGCGAACGGCGAGCTCGCGGTCGTCGCGGACGGTTATCAGGGGAGGCGGCTCAACAGTCCGAACGATCTCTGGGTCGCGAGGAGCGGCGAGGTCTACTTCACCGATCCGCCGTTCGGCCTGCCGAAGCACTTCGACGATCCGGCGAAGGAGCTCGCGTGGCAGGGCGTCTATCGCCTCCGCGGGAGGGAGCTCGAGCTGCTGATTCGCGACGTTCGCGCGCCGAACGGCGTCGCGCTCTCGCCGGATGAACGCACGCTCTACGTGTCGAATGCGGACCGCGACGAGCCGGTGTGGCTCGCGTACTCGCTCGGCGCCGGCGGCCGCATCGGCGCCGGCCGGGTCTTCGCGGACGCGCGGCGCGAGATCGCCACGTACGCAGGCGTTCCCGACGGCATGGAGACCGATGCGAACGGAAACCTCTGGGCCGCCGGCCCCGGCGGCCTCACGATCTTTGCGCCGGACGGCGCACGGCTCGGCTTCCTTCGCACCGGCATCGCGACGTCGAACGTGACGTTCGGCGGCGAGCGCGGAACGACGGCATTCATCACGGCGTCGTCCGCGATCTGGCGCATCGAGACGCGCGTGCGCGGCGCCGCAGCAACGAGGCATTAGGGCTTCGCGTCGTTACGCGCGGACGCCCTGCGTCATCCACAGAGCGATCCCAGCAGAGCGAACCGGAGCGAGGCTGGGCGAGATGGACTCGCCGAACCCGCTCGCGCGCTGCATCGGGCAAGGAGAAGCAATGAAGACTTCGAAGCTTGGCGTGCTGGCCGCGAGTGCGGTGCTCGGCATGATGGGCTCGGCGGCGCTGGTCAGCGCTGCGAGCGCCGGCGAAGAGCGCGCGTGCTACCGCACGCACTGCGGCAAGTCGATCACCGGCCACGAGGGCAAGTGCGGCGGCACGCTCGCGGCCGACCTGACGAACGAGAACGCGTGCGAGGTGGCGGGCGGTGACTGGACCACCGCCGATCGCGCCGCGGACTACCAGAAGAAGCCTCACGGCTGAGCGCGCCTCGCGGCGCTCTCGAGCCGCCGCGGAGGCGGCTTCCC
>DASTOI010000651.1:0-7233 GCA_035762585.1 Myxococcota bacterium | reverse complement strand
GCTCCTGCAGCGACTTTGCCTTCTCGAAGGCCTCTTCAATCGGTCCCACCATGTAGAACGCCTGTTCGGGCAACGCGTCGCACTCGCCGTTCACGATCATCTTGAAGCCGCGGATGGTCTCCTTGAGCGGGACGTACTTGCCCTTGGAACCGGTGAACACCTCGGCGACGTTGAACGGCTGCGACAGGAAGCGCTCGAGCTTGCGCGCGCGCGCCACCGTGAGCCGGTCGTCCTCGCTGAGCTCGTCCATGCCGAGGATCGCGATGATGTCCTGCAGGTCCTTGTACTTCTGCAGCGTCTGCTGCACGGCGCGCGCGACGCGGTAGTGCTCTTCGCCGACCACGAGCGGGTCGAGGATGCGGCTGGTCGAGTCGAGCGGATCGACCGCGGGATAGATGCCTTTCTCGGAGATCGCGCGCGAGAGCACGGTCGTCGCGTCGAGGTGCGTGAACGCGGTCGCCGGCGCGGGGTCGGTGAGGTCGTCGGCCGGCACGTAGATGGCCTGCACCGACGAGATCGAGCCCTTCGTGGTCGACGTGATGCGCTCCTGCAGCGCGCCCATGTCGGTCGAGAGCGTCGGCTGATAGCCGACCGCGCTCGGGATTCTCCCTAACAACGCCGAGACTTCCGAGCCCGCCTGCGTGAAGCGGAAGATGTTGTCGATGAAGAGCAGCACGTCCTTGCCCTCTTCGTCGCGGAAGTACTCGGCGCAGGTCAGCGCCGAGAGGCCGACGCGCGCGCGCGCGCCCGGCGGCTCGTTCATCTGCCCGTACACGAGCGCGCACTTGTCGAGCACCGTGGTGCCGTCGGCCAGCTTCGAATCCATCATGTCGTGCCAGAGATCGTTGCCCTCGCGCGTGCGCTCGCCGACGCCGCCGAACACCGAGTAGCCGCCGTGCTGCTTCGCGATGTTGTTGATCAGCTCGAGCAGCACCACCGTCTTGCCGACACCGGCGCCGCCGAACAGCCCGACCTTGCCGCCCTTCGGATACGGCGCGATCAGGTCGATCACCTTGATGCCCGTCTCGAGCGGCTCGACCGTCACCGATTGGTCGATGAACTCGGGCGCCGGGCGATGGATCGGCCAGAACTTGTCGGTCTTGATCGGGCCGCGTTCGTCCACCGGCTCGCCGATCACATTGATGATGCGGCCGAGCGTGCCCGGGCCGACGGGCACCTTGATCACGTCGCCGGTGTTCACGACCGGCTGATCGCGGCGCAGGCCGTCGGTCGCGTCCATCGCGATCGTGCGCACCGAGTTCTCGCCGAGGTGCTGCGCGACCTCGAGCACGAGGTTGTTCTCGCGCGCGTCGATGTTCGCGTTGGTGGTGCGCAGCGCGGTCATGATCTCCGGCAGCGCGCCCGGCGGGAACTCGACGTCCACCACCGGACCCATCACCTGCGTCACCTTGCCGTTCGCGCCTGCCTTCGTCGCCATCGCTGGATTCCTTCTCGCGGTGCTTCGAACGCGCGCGGTCCGCGCGCGCGAGTTGTTATTTGAGCGCCTCGGCGCCCGAGACGATCTCCATCAGCTCCTTGGTGATCGCCGCCTGGCGCGCGCGGTTGTACTGGAGCGTGAGGCTGCCGATCAGCTCTTCCGTGTTGCGCGTCGCGCTCTCCATCGCGGCCATGCGGGCCGCGTGCTCGCCGGCCTGGTTCTCGAGCAGCGCGCGGTAGAGCGTGAACTCGAGCGCTTGCGGGACGAGCACGCGCAAGAGCGCGGCCGGGTCGGGCTCGATCTCGAACGGCAGCGTCGCGCGCCCGGCCTCGGCGATCTGCTCCGCCGGCGCGAGCGGCAGCAGCGTGTCGGCGTGCGGCGTCTGCGTGAGGGCCGAGACGAACTCGGAGTAGACGAGCGTCGCGCCGTCGATCTCGCCGCTCTCGTATCGCTTCGCGAGATGCTCCGCGATCTCCGTGGCGTGTCGGATCCCGACCGTGCCGAGCCCGCTCCACACGCGTGAGATCTGGCCGAGCTTTCGGCGGCGGAAGTACTCGTCCGCCTTCCGGCCGACCGGCGCGATCGCGAGCGAGAGCCCCTTCGCGGTGAGCTCGCGCGCCGTCGCCTGCGCGCGCTTCAGCACGTTCGCGTTGAACGCGCCGCACAGGCCGCGGTCCGAGGTGACGACGATCAGCTCGTGCACGCGCTGCTCCGGGTGCACCTGGAGCAGCGGGTGCTCGGCGTCCTTGTGGCGGCGCCCGATCTCGCCGAGCACCGCGTACATCTTCTTCGCGTACGGGCGCGCGGCGAGGATCGCGTCCTGCGCGCGGCGCAGCTTCGCCGCCGACACCATGCGCATCGCGCTCGTGATCTGCTTCGTCTTCTGGACGGTGCGGATGCGCCGGCGGATTTCTTTGGTACTGGGCATTGGGAGTCTTTCGAATCGCTACCGCGCGGCCAGCGCGCTCTCTTTCCTGGTTCCCGAGTCCGTGGCCACTGTACGAGCTCCGCTGCGCGGCGCTTGCGCGCCTAATTACTCCAGCTTCGCCGACGGCTGGAAGTGCAGCGCGAACTGGTCGAGCGCCGCGATCAGCGCTTTCTCCTCGTCGGCGCCGATCTGCCCGCTCGCCTGAATCTTTCCGATCAGGCCGGCGTGGTTGGCGCGCATGTAGGCGAGCATCTCGGTCTCGTAGCGGCGCACGTCGGAGACCGGCAGATCGCGCACCCAGCTCTTGCGGCCCGGCTGCGGCGAGGCCGCGAAGATCGAGATCACCTGCTCGACCGCGGGCATCGGCTGGTACTGCGGCTGCTTCAGGATCTCGGTCTGGCGCTCGCCGTTCGCGAGCTGCTCCTGGGTCGCCTTGTCGAGATCGCTGCCGAACTGCGCGAATGCCGCCATCTCGCGGTACTGCGCGAGGTTCAGCTTCAGCGTGCCGGCCACCTTCTTCATCGCCTTGATCTGCGCCGCGCCGCCGACGCGCGAGACCGAGATGCCGACGTTGATCGCCGGCCGCACGCCCGAGTTGAACAGATCGGTCTCGAGGAAGATCTGGCCGTCGGTGATCGAGATGACGTTGGTCGGGATGTAGGCGGAGACGTCGTTCGCCTGCGTCTCGATGATCGGCAGCGCGGTGAGCGAGCCGCCGCCGAGCTCGTCGTTCAGCTTGGCCGCGCGCTCGAGCAGCCGCGAGTGCAGGTAGAAGACGTCGCCCGGATATGCCTCGCGGCCCGGTGGGCGCCGTAACAACAGTGAGAGCTGGCGATACGCCACCGCCTGCTTCGTGAGATCGTCGTAGATGATCAGCGCGTGCTTGCCGTTGTCGCGGAACCATTCGCCCATCGTGCAGCCGGTGTAGGGCGAGATGAACTGCAGCGGCGCCGGATCGCTCGCGGTCGCGGCGACCACGATCGTGTACTCCATCGCGCCGTACTGCGTGAGCTTGTCGACCACCTGCGCGACGGTCGACTGCTTCTGGCCGGTGGCGACGTAGATGCAGAACACGTCGCCGCCCTTCTGGTTGATGATCGTGTCGAGCGCGATCGCGGTCTTGCCGGTCTGGCGGTCGCCGATGATCAGCTCGCGCTGGCCGCGCCCGATCGGCGTCATCGCGTCGATCGCTTTCAAGCCCGTCTGCAGCGGCTGCGTGACGGCTTTGCGCGTCACGATGCCCGGCGCCTTCAGCTCGACGCGGCGCATCTCCTTCGATGCGATCGGGCCCTTGCCGTCGATCGGATTGCCGAGCGCGTCGACCACGCGCCCGAGCAGCGCGGCGCCGACCGGCACCTCGACGATCTTGCCGGTGCGGCGCACGAGATCGCCCTCGCGCACGTGGTTCGCCTCGCCCATCACCGCAATGCCGACGTTGTCCTCTTCGAGGTTCAGCACCATCCCGGAGACGTCGCCGGGGAACGTGACGAGCTCGCCGGCCATCGCGGACTGGAGGCCGTAGACGCGCGCGATGCCGTCGCCGATCGAGAGCACGGTGCCGGTCTCGGCGACGTCGATCTGACGCCCGTACTCCTTGATCTCGCGCTTCAAGATGTCGGTGATTTCACCGGGACGAAGATCCATCGCTTTGCTCCTGGGTCCTGATTCGAGCGGGTTCGCTGGTTCGAGCTCTCGCCGTTTCGAGCTGTTAGGAAATTCGCTCAGCTGCCGAGCAGCGCGCTGCGCATCTGCGCGAGCTGCGTCTTCAGGCTGCCGTCGTAGACCGTGTCCCCCAGCTGCGCGACGAGCCCGCCCACGAGCTCCGGATCGACCTCGATCTCGAGCTCGACCGCACGGCCGGCGCGCGCTGCGAGCGCCCGCGCGAGGCGCGCCTGCTGCTCGGCCGTGAGCGGCTGCGCGGTCCGCACGCGCGCCTTCGCGCGCCCGGCGGCCTCGTCCGCGAGCCGCGCGAACTCGGCCTCGATCTCCGCGAACGCGACGAGCCGGCGCTGATCGATCAGGTACGCGTAGAAGCGCCGCACGAGCGGGCTCGCGCCGAGCTTCTCGGCGATGCCTTCGAGCACGCGCCGGCGCTCCGCCGCCGGCCGCAGCGGCTGCATCAGCACCTCGCGCAGCTCGGTGCTCGCCTCGAGCGCGGCGCCGAGCCGGCGCAGCTCGTCGCGCACGCCGGCGACGCGGTTCTCCTCGCTCGCGAGCGAGAACAGCGCGCGCGCGTAGCGGCGCGGTGCGGCGGCGGCCGGCATCAGTGCGTTCTCCCGGCGCCCGGCGCCGACTCGATCTTCGCGATGAACTCGTCGACGAGGCGGCCCTTGTCCGCGTCGGTGGTCTGCTCGCGCAGCAGCGAGGCCGCGAGCGAGACTGCCAGCTCCGCGGCTTCCTTGCGCAGCGCGACGCGCGCGGTGCGCAGCTCGCGATCGACGACGCCTGCTGCGCTCTGGCGAATGCGCACCGCGCTCGCCTCCGCGTCGGCGAGGATCGCCGCCTTCTCTGCGGCGGCGCTCTTGCGCGTCGACTCGAGGATCGCGGCGACGTCGCTGTCGAGCCGCGCCGCCTTCGCGTTCCACTCCGCGAGCTTGCGCTCGGCGTCGCTCAGCAGCTGCTCGGAGCTCGCGATGTTCTTCGCGATCTGGTCGCGGCGCCCCGCCAGGAAATCCTGCACCGGCTTGCGCGCGAAGTAGACGAGCACGCCGATCAGCAGCAGCAGGTTGATCCACTCGAAGATGAACTCTTTGCGGTGCTCGGCCTCGGCGGCGGCGCCGTGCTCGCCTTCGTGCGAAGCGGCGGCGTGTTCGCTCTCGAGCGCCTCTTCGGCCGCGAGCGCGTAGGGCGCGGTGATCCCCAAGAACAGCGCGAGCGCGAGCGCCTTCACGCGAGCGGCCTCCCGAGCACCTTCTCGGCGACCTCTTGCGCGAGGCGCTCGGTGTCGCTGCGCAGCGAGCCGCGCGCGGACGCGAGCGCTCCGGCGACGCCGGCGCGGGCGGCCGCGACCTCGCGCTCTGCGCTGCCGCGCGCCTCGGCGCTGATGCGCGCCTGCTCGCTGCGCGCGCTCTCGAGCGCCGCGCGCCGCACGCCTTCGGCCTCGCGGCGCGCCGCCGCGACGGCGCTCTCGTAGCGGCCGAGCACTTCGTCGGCCTGCTTCGAGAGCCCGCTCGCGCGGCTGCGCGCACCCTCGATCCGCTCGCCGCGCTGCTCGAGCGTGCGCAGCAGCGGCTGGAACAGGAGCGCGTTCAGCGGAAACACGATCACGACGAACAGCACGACGAGCTGGAGCCACGTGCTGCGCCACGGCGCCGATGCGATCTCGCCGCCGTACGTTCCGTAGAGCACGTCTTCGATCAGGTCAGGGAAGATGCTCAGGTCGCCCGCCGCGTAGGCCGGCATCGCGACGAGCGCCACCGCTGCGGCGAGCGCGAGGGTCGTTCGCGAGATCATGCGTGGCTTCGTGCTCCGCTGGCCGACCGAGGTGGACGCGGATCGCGACGCCCGACGAGGCCTGCCCCAGATCGCTGCTGATGTCTTCGCTGCCGATGTCTTGTCGTTGCCTGGAGCGCGCTCGAAGGCGACCGCCGATCAGGCGACTGCTCTTCGGAGCACCGTCCGGAAAGCAAAGCCGGCCCGGAAGTCCGGGCCGGAGCGGCGCGGAAAATGCCAGATCGAAATCAAGATTCAAGGCGATTTTGCGGGCGCGAATGACGCGATCGGGCCCATCGTGCAGCGGCCTGCGATGCGACCGCCGTCGGCGATCGCAATGCGCGGCGACGTGACGTTGCCCTCGAGCTCGGCGCCGGGCAGCAGCTCCACGCGGCGGTGCGCGACGACGTCGCCAACGAGCACGCCGGCGAGCACGAGCTCTGCGACCTCGACGCGCGCGCGCACGCGCCCTCGTGCGGCGACCACGAGCGCGCCGGTCTCGGCGAGCACGGCGCCGGCCAGCTCGCCCTCGACGCGCAGCGTGCCCTCGAAGCTGAGCAGGCCGTCGAACGAGGTGCCCGCGCCGATCTGCGGAGTGAGAGCGTCGTCCTCGCGCATCACAGCCGCCGCCCGTCGAGGATCAGCGCCGCGAGCCGCGAGAGCTCCTCGGCGCTCGCGAACTCGATCTCGAGCTTGCCGCGCCGGCCCTCGGCGTGGACGCGCACGCGCGTCATCAGGTGGCGCTCTAGCTGGTCGGTCAGCGCGCGCAGGTTCGGGTCGACCGCGCTCGGCGTCCGCGTTCGCGTACTGGGGGCGCGCTCGGGGCGCGGGCCGGCGAGCTCGCGCGCGAGCTCCTCGGCCGCACGCACCGAGAGCTGCTCGGCGAGGATACGATCGCGCAGCCAGCTGCGGCGCTCCGGGTTCGTGAGCTGGAGCAGCGCCTTCGCGTGGCCGACGCTCAGGCGCCCGCTCTCGACGTCCTCCTGTGCTTCCTTCGCGAGGTCGAGCAGCCGCAGATGGTTCGCGATCGTCGGCCGCTCGAGCCCGACCTGCGCGCCGATCTCCTCCTGGGTCCGGCCGGCTTCGACGAGAGTGCGGAACGCGAGCGCGAGCTCGATCGGGTTCAGGTCGCGCCGCTGCACGTTCTCGACGAGCGCCACCTCGAGCAGCGAGCTCGGCGTGAGGTTCTGGATCGTCGCGGGAATCGTGGCGCGTCCTGCGCGCTGCGATGCGCGCCAGCGGCGCTCGCCGACGACGAGCTCGTAGCGGCGCGGCGCGCCGGCGGGGGCTTCGCGCACGACGATCGGCTGCAACACGCCGTGGCGGCGAATCGAGTCGGCGAGCGCGTCGAGATCGGCGTCGGCGAAGATGCGGCGCGGCTGTTGCGGATTGGGCGAGATCGCGTCGACCGGGAGCTCGCTCGCGGCGGCGCGTG
>DASTOI010000650.1:0-2379 GCA_035762585.1 Myxococcota bacterium | reverse complement strand
CCTTCGGCTCACTGCGCGCGGCCTGCGCCGCTTCGCGGCGCTGGGCCGCTTGCTGGAACGTTCTCCATCGAGCCTTCACCGGCTTGGCGGTTCTGTTTTCGTTTCGAACACGTCGGGGAAGTCCGTGCTCTCGAGCAGCGCCTTCACGTCCGCGATGAACTGCGCCGCGTGCGCGCCGTCGGCGACGCGGTGGTCGACGCTGATCGACAGATTCATCAGGCGGCGCGCGACGACTCGGTCGCCGACGAAGCGCGGCAGCTTGCGGATCGCGTTCACGCCGAGGATCGCGACCTCCGGATAGTTGACGATCGGCGTCGATACGATGCCGCCGAGCTTGCCGAGCGAGCTGATCGTGAACGTGCCGCCGCGGAGCTCGTCGGGCGTCAGCTTGCCCTCGCGCGCGCGCCGCGCGAGCGCGTCGGTCGCGAGCGCGAGATCGCGCGTCGTGAGAGCAGCCGCGTCCCGGATCACCGGCACGACGAGGCCGTCAGGCGCAGCGACCGCGATGCCGAGGTGCACCTTCTGCTTGTAGACGACCTCGTCGCGCGCCTCGTCGAGGCTCGCGTTGAGCGACGGATGATCCGGGAGCGCGCGCACGACGGCGCGCGCGATGAACGCGAGCGGCGAGAGCTTCTGGCCGCCGAGCGCGTCGCTCTTCTCCATCAGCTCCGTGAGATCGAGCTCCTCGACGTAGGTGAAGTGAGCGGCGTGTTGGCGCGCCTCGCGCATGTGGCGCGCGATTGCGCGCCGCAGCCCGCGCAGCGGGACGCGGCGCCAGTCCGGAGGATCGGGCGCGGCGGGCTTGGCCTGCGCCTCCCCCTTCGCCGGCTCCGCGGTTGCGGATGCGGCAGGGCGCGCAGCCGAAGCGTGCTGCTCGGCCGGAGCGGCCGCCGCGGCCTCGACGTCGCGCCGCATCACGCGCCCGCCGGGTCCGGTGCCGCGCACGCGCTCGAGCTCGACGCCGAGCCGCTTCGCGAGCTCGCGCACTGCGGGTACCGCGTGCACGGCTTCCTCGCGCGCACCCGGAGCTGCACGGTGATGCGAGAGGCCCGGGCGCGGCGGCATCGCGGGCGGGTGGGCGGCGGCGGCCTCGGTCGCTCGCGGCGCGGGCACAGGCCGCGCCGGCGCGGCAGGCGGCTTGGGAGCCGGCGTCGTCATGGGGCGCTGCGGCTCCGACTCGCTGCGCGCAGCCCGTGCGGAGGTCTGCGGAGCGGGCGCAGGCGCGGGGCGCTCGGCCGGCGTCGCCTGCCCGGCCGGCGCGGTCGCGGCACGCGGCTCGGCCGCTTGCTGCGCGTCCGCGCCGTCGTCGATCTCGATCAGCACCGCGCCGACCGGCACGATGTCGCCCTTCGCGAAGCCGAGCTTGCGCACGACGCCGGCGACCGGCGACGGGATCTCGATGTTCGCCTTGTCGGTCATCAGCTCGACGAGCACCTGGTCTTGCGCGACGCGCTCGCCTTCGCGCACGCGCCACTCGATCACTTCGGCCTCGACTACGCCCTCACCGATGTCCGGCAGCAGGAAGCGAAACATGGGCTACTCCGCGCCGCGCGAGCGCGCTGCGCCCGCGCCGCGCTCGAAATCCCTAATACTCGATCGCCCGCACGAGCGCGCTCAGGATTCGCTCCGCGTTCGGCAGATAATGCTCCTCGAGCGTGTAGGGGAAAGGCGTGTCGAAGCCGCACACGCGCTCGATCGGCGCCTCGAGGCTCGCGAACGCCTTCGCCTGCACCGCCGCCGCGAGCTCCGCGCCGAAGCCGGCCGTGACCGGCGCCTCGTGCGCGACGACCATGCGCCCGGTGTGCTCCACCGAGCGAACCAGCGCGCGCAGGTCGTAAGGCGTGATCGAGAGCAGGTCGATCACCTCGACGTCGTAGCCCTCGCCCTCGGCGCGCGCGGCGGCCTCGCGGCAAACGCCGAGCATCGCGCCCCATGCGACGAGGGTCGCGTCCTGGCCCTTGCGCACGACGCGCGCGTGCTCGAGCGGCAGCGTGTAGTAGTCGGTCGGGATCTCGTCCTTCGCCGAGCGGTAGATGCGCTTCGGCTCGAGGAACACCACGGGATCCGGGCTCTCGAGCGACGCCAATAACAATCCCTTGCCCTCGTACGGCCCGGACGGCACGACGACGCGCAGCCCGGGCGTGTGCGCGAAATACGCCTCCGGGCTCTGCGAGTGGTAGTGACCGCCCCGGATGCCGCCGCCGTACGGCATCCGGATCAGCACGTTCGGCGCGTACTGGCCGCCGCAGCGATAGCGGTACTTCGCGAGCTCGTTGACGATTTGGTCGAACGCGGGGAAGACGAAGTCCGCGAACTGGATCTCGGCGATCGGGCGCAGGCCGTTCAGCCCCATCCCGATCGCCATGCCGACGATGCCGG
>DASTOI010000649.1:0-2062 GCA_035762585.1 Myxococcota bacterium | reverse complement strand
GAGCCGGAGTTGCCGCCGCTCGAGATGACCAGCGGGATGAAGAGCGCGAGCACGACGGCCCGCGCGATCTCGTCCTCGAAGAAGGCCATCGCCGTGGTGGTGAGGAACTGGCCGACGAACAGCACGGTCAGCCAGACGGCGCGCTTGCGCACGAGATCGAAGACGCTCGTCTCGAGGTACGGCGCGTCGAGCGCGGCGCTGCCGCCGATCTTCTGGATGTCCTCGGTCGCCTCTTCGCGCACGACGTCGACGACGTCGTCGATCGTGACGATGCCCTGCAGCTGGCCCTGCGCGTTCACGACCGGCACGGCCATCAGGTTGTTCTCGGCGATCACGTTGGCGACCGCTTCCTGATCGAGGTCGTCGCGCACGCTCACGACCTTCGTGCGCATCACGTCGCGCACGAGCTTCTGCGGCGGCGCGGCGAACAGGTCGCGGAATGACGCGACCCCTAACAGGCGCTGCTCGGCGTCGAGCACGTAGATGTAGTAGATCGTCTCGACGCGCTCGCGCGCCGCCCGCCGCAGATACGCGATCGCCTCGTCGACCGTCATGTCGGGGCGCAGCCGCACGTAGCGCGGACTCATCAGGCCGCCGGCTTCGTCCTCCGCGTACGCGAGCAGCGCGGAGACCTCGCGCCGCGCGAGCGCATCGAGCGCGCCGAGCAGCGATTCGCGCTGCTCCGGCGCGGCGGCCTGCACGACGTCGGCGGCGTCGTCGGGCGCCAGCAGCCGCATCCAGCGCTGGCGTTCGGACGCCTCGAACTCGGTCAGCAGCGCGCACTCCTCGCGCGAGTCGAGCGCGTCGAAGAAGCGCTCGGCCTCCTCGGGCGCGAGCAAGCGAAAGCCCTCGAGCCGCTCCTCGCGATCGAGGAACGGCCAGGCATCGGAGAGATCCTGAGCTTGCAGGGTTTCGCTGTCGGACGGCATCTCGCGCACCGTGGCGGTTCGGCTCCTGTTTACTCCGCTCGCTCGCGCCGCGCAGCGGATTTCTGACAAGTCGCCGCGATCAGGCACCCTCTTCCGCGCGATGACACACCGCTTCGAGGCGATTGCCCTCGGGATCGAGCAGGAACGCCGCGTAGTAGCTCGCGTGATAGTCGGGACGCAGGCCGGGCGCGCCGTCGCTCGAGCCTCGCGCGCGCAGCCCCGCGTCGAAGAACGCGCGCACCTGCGCGCGGCTCGCGGCGCGCAGGCAGACATGGCGGCGCGGGTCGGGCTGCGCCCCGGGCGACTCGAACACGCTCAGATAAGAATGGGCGTCGTCGCCGCCGGCATTGCGCTCGCCGAAGCCGATCGCGCGCGGCTCGTCGTAGGCCACGCGCGCGCCGAGCGCGCCCATTACGGCGCGGTAGAACGGCTTCGCGCGCGCGAGATCGCGCACGGCGATCGAGACGTGATCGAGCAGCTGCATGGTCGTTTCTCCACCGGTCGCGCTCGACGAATATTATGCTGCGCGCATGAGACGAACCCTGATCCTCATCGCCGCGCTGTTGCTCTTCCTCTACGTCGTCGCGCTCACCTCGTGTACGACGCTCTCGCGCCACACGGCTGCGCCCTACGACCGCGATGCGAGCGCCGCGCTGCAGATCGAGCGCGCCGCCGCCGATTGGTGCGCCGAGCGTGAGTACCCCGGCGGCAAGCCGACGTTGCCGTTTCGCTTCGACGGCTGCTCGTGGTGGCCGGACGGCGACTACCGCGACTGCTGCCAGACCCACGACTACGCGTATTGGTGCGGCGGCGCGCCGGCAGCGCGCGCGGCCGCCGACGAGGAGCTGCGCGCGTGCGTCGCCGACCAGCGCGGCGCCGTGTACGGACGGCTGATGTGGCTCGGCGTCCGTGTGGGCGGTCACCCGGTGGTGCCGCTCTACTTCCGCTGGGGTTACGGCCACGAGTACGCCGGCTCCTATCCCGAGGCGGAGGCGAACGCAGCGCCCCAGCCGTGATGTCGTCACTCCGCGCTCCGCCTACGTTCCGCCGCCAATGATCTCATTGGAAGAATTCGTCGAGCGCCTGCTGCGGATCGGCGCCGATCGCGGCCCGCGCGGCTTCCCGCGCGCGCG
>DASTOI010000648.1:0-10659 GCA_035762585.1 Myxococcota bacterium | reverse complement strand
GGGGCCGCGCGGCGCGCTCGCCGAGCTGCCGGGTTACGAGGCGCTGGTCGCCGCGCGCGCGGGGCGCATGCGCACGTTCGGGCGCCAGCTGCGCGGCGATGCGCCCGGCTTCGCGGCACTGCCGGTGGCGCAGCACGCGTGCGCGATGGGCGCGGTGCAGGGCATCGCGGCCGCGCTGATCGCGCGCGCCCGCACGGGGCGACGCCAGCGCGTCGAGACGAGTCTGCTCCAGGGCCTGCTGCCGTACGACTTGGTCGAGCTGTTATTGGCGCAGCTCGCCGAGCGCGCCGGCACGGCGCCACCCGACGTGAGCGGCGGCGACATGCCGACGCTGAACTACCACCCGATCTGCGCGAGCGACGGCCGCTGGATCCAGTGCGGCAACCTGCTCGAGCACCTGTTCTTCGCGTTCCTCGATGCGATCGAGCTCCTGCCCGAGCTGTTATTGGAAGAGCGCTTCCAGAGCCCGCCGGCGCAGTGGAGCGCCGAGACGATCGAGGCGGCGCGCGACCGCATCCTGCTGGGCGTGCGCGAGCGGCCGGCAGCGGAGTGGATGGAGGCGTTCCGGAAGAACGGCAACGTCGCGGCGGAGCCGTATCTCACCGCGCAAGAGGCGCTCGCGCATCGCGACCTCGTCGCGAACGGCGAGATCGTCACGCTCGCGGACCCGCAGCATGGCCCCGTGCGCATGATCGGCCCGATCGCCCGGCTCTCAGCGACGCCCGCGCGGCTCGCCCGCGTAACAGCGGGGTCTGACCCCGCTGTTACGTCGCGGTCGCGACTGCGCGCGGAAGCGGACGGAGTCGTCGCAGAGTGGGCGCGCGCGGCGGCTGCGGCGGACTTGGCCGGACGCCAGCGCGCGCCCGAGGACGATTGTCGCCCCCTCGCGGGTCTCCTCGTGCTCGACTTCTCGACGATCATCGCCGGCCCGCTCGGCGCCTCGATGCTCGCGGACCTCGGCGCGCGCGTGATCAAGATCGAGCCGCCCGGCGGCGACCCGAGCCGCGCGCTGATGCCGGGCGGCGGCCTCGCGACGCGCATGAACGGCGGCAAGGAGTCGCTCGCGATCGACTTGAAGGCGCCCGAAGGCCGCGCGCTCGTCCGGCGCCTCGTCACGCGCGCGGACGTGC
Source organism: Myxococcota bacterium (assembly GCA_035762585.1). Classification (GTDB taxonomy): domain Bacteria; phylum Myxococcota_A; class UBA9160; order UBA9160; family UBA6930; genus VGRF01. The sequence continues at coordinate 9,529 of DASTOI010000648.1, read as the reverse complement.
TCGTTCACAACTTCCGCCGGGGCGTCGCCGAGCGGCTCGGCATCGGCTTCGAGGAATGCCTCGCACTGAATCCGCGGCTCGTGTGGACCTCGGTCTCGGGCTACGGGCCGAACGGGCCCGACGCCGCGCGGCCGGCGACGCATCCCGTCGTCGGCGCGGCGATGAGCGGCGCGACGTTGCAGGCCGCGGCCGCGCTCGAGCTTCCGTGCGAAACGCTCCCCGAGCTGCGCGAGGCCGCGCGCCAGCTGATGCGCGCGAACGAGGCGAACCCCGACCCCAACACCTCGTGCGTCGCCGCCAGCGCGATTCTGCTCGCGCTCGTCGCGCGCGAGCGCGGGCTCGCGGCCGGCCAGCGCGTCGACGTCAGCATGCTCGTCGCCAACGCCTGGGCGAGCGCGGACGACTTCCTCTCGTACGCGGGAAAGCCGGAGCGCCCCGCGGTCGACGCGCAGCTGCGCGGCTTCGGCGCCGGCTATCGCCTCTACGAGACGCGCGACGGCTGGTTGATGCTCGCGCTCACGCACGAGCCCGAGTGGCAGCGCCTCGCGGCGGCGCTGGGCGATCCGGCGCTCGCATCGCCCGCGACCCGCAGCGCCGCGGCGCTCGAGAAGCACCTCCTCGCGCGCAGCGCCGACGAGTGGGAGGCGCTCTTGCTCGCGCAGCGAATCGGCTGCGTGCGCGCCGACGGCCCGACGCCGGGACGCTTCTGGGCGGAGAGCGCGCAGGTGCGCGAGAACGGCTTCGTCGCCGAGACGCGGCACGCGGCGCACGGCGACGTGCTGCGCTGGGGTGCGCTCGTGCACGTGAACGGCTTCCCGCGCGCGCGCCCCCCCGCGCCGCTGTGCGGCCAGCACAGCGAGGAGCTTCTCGCGGAGCTCGGCTGCGGCGGCGCCGAGATCGCACGCCTCCGCGCGACGGGCGTCGTCGCGCAAGTCGACGGCTAGCCGAGATTCCGAAGCCGAGCGCTCCAGGCTCCGGCGTCGAGCCCTCCGGCGTTGAGCCCGCGCACTTTGTCGCGCTTTGTACAAGTCGTGGCTCTGCCGGTTGCCTACCGGCTGCCTGTCACCCTAATAGGTGGCACGCGTCTTGCTGTGGCTCGTGCAGTGAACAGGAGAAACTCATGAAAATGAGACTGGCGATCGCCCTCGGCCTCGCGCTCGCAGCGCTTGGCTGCGCCTCGACTCCGAATGCCCGCGAGGAGATCGGGCGCGCGAAGTTGGCGCTCGAGCAGGCCGAGCGAAGCGGAGGCACTCAGCACGCCGCGCTCGAGATGAGGCTCTCTCGCGAGGAGCTCGCCGCAGCAGAGCAAAGCAGCGCAGCGAAGGCGTACGAGCCCGCACGCCGCTCCGCCGAGCAAGCAGAAGTCAACGCCCGTCTCGCTCTCGTGAAGGCGCGCCGCGCTGAAACAGAGAAAGCCGCGCAGGAGCTGAAGCGGACCGTCAATGCAATGCAAGAGGAGATCGATCATGGCACGCGCTGACTCACTCGGAAACTCGGGTTGGCTCGCCCTGCCGTTCTTGTTTGCGTGCGCGAGCGCGCCGCCGCCTGCCTCCGACACCATCAGGAGCCAGTACGAGCAGGCGGCCCGGGATCCAGACGTCGCCGCGCACGCCTCGATCCAACTCGACGACGCGCAAGCCTCGTTGCTGCGCCTCGAGGCCGCAGGCAAGCGGGAGCGCAGCGAGATCGAGCACCTCACCTACGTCACGAAGCAGCGGATCGAAATCGCGAGAGTCGCGGGAGCGCTGGGCGCCTCCGAAGCGGAGATCGGGCGGCTCGGCCAGCAACGCGACGCGCTGCGCCTGAGCGCGCGCACGCAGGAGGCGACGGTCGCTCGCGCCGAATCGGCGGAGAACCTCGCCGACGCACAAACTGCGCGCAGCGTGGCTGCCTCGGCAATCGACCGCGCGCAGCAACTGGAAGCGCGCGTCGCGGAGCTCAAGGCGGAGCAGACCGAGCGGGGCCTCGTGATGACGATGCGCGGTGTGCTGTTCGCATCGGGCAGCGCGCAGCTCATGCCCGGCGCCGAGCGCACGCTCGGCGAGGTCGCTGGACTGCTGAACGAATTCCCGGACCGGCGCATCGCCGTCGAAGGACACACCGACAACGTCGGCAACGATACGTACAACCAAGGTCTTTCCGAGCGTCGGGCCGCGGGCGTCGCATCTTTTCTGCGTTCGCGGGGTGTCGATCCGTCGCGCGTCGAGTCGCGCGGCTTGGGTGAGTCGATGCCGGTCGCTTCGAACGACGACGACGCAGGGCGCCAAGCGAACCGACGTGTCGAGATCGTGCTGGCCGAGGCCGTGATGGCGCCCGTGAGCGTGCGGACGGAATGAACGAGTTGCGCCCGCGCACTAGCAGGAAGGAAACGCGATGAGCCCGCGAGGGTGTCGGAATGGAACGTGTCGCTGTGCGGGCCTCTCCGAGTACGGCGGGTGCTGCAGCGCCGAGTGCTCGCTCGGTGAGCTCAGCCGGCTGGTGCCGAACGCATGCCCGTGTTGGCATGGGCCGTGTGTCGTCGGGCCCTTTGCGCCTCGACCCGATGCCCAGCTCGAGCCACTGAAGATCGACTACGGCGCCTTCCGCAATCGCGATGTGTCCGAGCCACCGTCGTAACGGCGAGGCCGCATCGCTCTGCGTCTACACACACGAACGATGAACGAGTCGCGTTCAAAGGAGATTCCAATGAATTGGGATCAAGTCGAAGGAAACTGGAAGCAAGTTCGAGGCAAGGTGAAGCAGCAGTGGGCGAAGCTCACCGATGACGATCTCGCGCTGATCGACGGCAAGCGCCTCGAGCTCGTCGGCAAGATCCAGGAGCGCCACGGCATCACGAAGGAGCAAGCGGAGAAACAGCTGCACGACTTCACGGACAGGCTCGAGCTATGAGCACTCACTCGAGTCGCCTTGTCCGCACGACGGTGTTCGCCGCGTCGTTGCTCCTCTTCACGCCCGCTTACGCCGAGCAGCCGGAAGACGCCTGGCTCACGACGAAGGCGAAGACGGTGCTGCTCACCGACGGCCTCGTGAACGGCCTCGCGATTCGCGTCGACACGTTCGACGCATACGTGACGCTCCACGGGAAAGTGAGCTCGCAAGCCGAGAAGGCGCAGGCCGAACGACTCGTGCGTGAGATCGACGGCGTCGCCGACGTGCGAAACCTACTGGCGGTGGTGCCTCGCGAAGCGCGCGAGGCGACTCGAATCGCCGATGACGCCGTCCGCGGCGCCGTGCGCAAGGCGTTGAAGGACGAGCGCGCGCTCGCGCACAGCTCGATCCGAGTGAAATCCGTGAACGAGGGCGTCGTCGTCCTCAGCGGAGAGGCAAGTACGCTGAGCGCGCATCGGCGCGCGATCGCGAGAGCCCGCGGCGTCGACGGCGTGCGCCGGGTCGCGAGCGAGATTCAGAGCCCGAACGAGCTCGCAGATCGCGAGATCTGGCAGGGTGACGACCTGAGTGACGGCAGCGGCAATGGCTTCTCCGACGGGTGGATCACCACCAAGGCGAAGCTGTCTCTGATGGCGGATCCCGGGATCTCCCCCATGCGCGTCAACGTCGACACCGAAGACGGTGTCGTGACTCTGTTCGGAACCGTCGCTACCGCGGCGGACAGGGCGCGTGCCGCTCACGAGGTGAAGAAGATCGACGGCGTGAAGGCCGTCGAGAACGAGTTGCAAGTCGTCGCCGACGTGGCCGCGGCCGGCGTGTCCGAGAGCGACGATCGCGTGACGGCGGCGGTGCGGAAGCGGATCGGCGAACGCGACTCACTCTCCGACGCGGACCTCGACGTCGCCACGGAGAACGGCGTGGTTCGGTTGACCGGAAGCGTGGCCAGTCAGCGCGATCGCCTCACGGCGCTCACCGTCGCGCGCAGCACCCGGGGCGTGAGGTCGGTGATCGACGACCTCCAGCTCCGCGGCAAGGGGATGTGAACATGCGTAAACCCTTCCACTCTCGCCGACGCCGCAAGCTCGCCGCGTTGGCGGGAGCCGCCGCGCTGTTCACCTCCGCCTCGGTGCTTTCCGCCTGCGAGGACGAGCCGGACAACCTCGGAGAAGCGATCGAGGAGATCGGGGACGATATCGAGGAGGCCGGCGAGGAGATCGAAGACGAGATCGACGACGCCACCTGAGGAGTTCGAACCCATGCTCGGAACGCTTCTGCTCGTGCTGGTCATCCTGGCGCTGCTCGGCGCTCTTCCCACTTGGCCGCACAGCCGCGGGTGGGGCTACGGCCCGACCGGCGGCCTGGGACTCGTGCTCTTGATCTTGGTGGTGCTCCTCCTAATGGGCCGGATATGACGTGGGCTGACTCGTCCGCTTCCACGGCTTCGCGCATTCGGGAGCATCTTCTCGCTCCGTAGCTTCGCGTCCGCGGGTCACGAAACCGATCGATTGCAGTTACGATGGTCCAATGACGGCCAAAAGGACTCGGCCGGAGCGCGCACGGAGGCCGGCAAACGGGCCCGCTTCCGCGAGCGGGTCTCCCGCGGCGCGCGGCGAATCGAAGAAGCGTCGGTCGGTCGTCCGCCAGGACCGCTCTCGCCGCTCGATTCCCTCGACGCATCCCGTACCGACGGTCGTGGGGGTCGGCGGCTCCGCCGGCTCGCTCACACCTCTCCGACAGCTCTTCGGGGCGCTCCCTCCGGATTCCGGGATGGCCTTCGTCGTCGTGAGTCACCAGGCTCCGACGGGCAAGAGCCTGCTCCCGGAAATCCTCGCGAAGACCACGCAGATGCCGGTGCGGGAGATCCGAGGCGAGACGCCGATCGAGGCGGATCGCGTCTACGTCGTGCCGCGTGGCCACTCGGTCGCAGCGCACGAGGGCGCGCTTCGGATCGAGCCGATCGGCGAGATGCCGCTGCCGATCGACCACTTCTTCCGGACGCTCGCTCACGATCGCGGGCGGCACGCGGCCGGGATCGTCCTCTCGGGTACGGGAAGTGACGGCACGCTCGGGCTCGCCGCGATCCGCGCAGAATCCGGCCTCAGCCTGGCGCAGGCTCCCGAGACAGCCGAGTTCGACAGCATGCCGCGCAGCGCGATCGCGGCGCGAGCGACGGACTTCGTACTTCCCGTCGGCGAGATGCCCGCGCGCTTGGCCGCGCACGCTCGAACGGCCGACGTCCGCGGCCGCGGCCGCGGCCACGGCGGTTCGCCGCGTGTCACGTCGAGCGAGCTGGACCGCATCCTCGCGCTGATCCGGCAGCGCGGCGGCCATGACTTCTCGGCATACAAGCGCGACACGTTGCTACGTCGGATCGAGCGGCGGATGGATCTCCTTCGCCTCGAGCGGCTCTCCGACTATGCGCGCTTCCTGCAAGAGCACGACGACGAAATCGACGCGTTGTGGCGAGATTGGTTGATCGGCGTGAGTGGGTTCTTCCGAGATCCAGCGGCATTCGAGGCACTCGCGGAATCGGGCCTCCCGCCGCTGCTCTCCGCACGCCCCCGCGATCGTCCGGTTCGCGTCTGGGTGCCCGGATGCGCGACCGGAGAGGAGGCCTATTCGATCGCGATCGTCGTGCTCGAGGCGCTCGAGGCTTCGGGCCAGTCGCCCGAGATCCAGGTGTTCGCGACGGACCTCGACCCCGCCGCAATCCAGACCGCGCGCGCAGGGCGCTATCCGAAGACGATCGCAGCGGCGGTCGGGGCGAGGCGCCTGGATCGGTATTTCGTCGAAGAGGAGCACAAGTACCGAGTCAAGAAGAAGCTCCGCGATCGCATCGTCTTCGCGGTGCAGGACGCGCTCCGCGATCCGCCGTTCACGCGCGTCGATCTGATTTCTTGTCGAAACGTCCTGATCTACGTCGTTCCGAGCGCGCAGCAAGAGCTGCTCTCGGTCTTCCATTACAGCCTCAATCCCGGTGGGCTGCTGTTGCTCGGCGCGAGCGAACACCTCGGCGCATCCGCCGGGCACTTCTCGGTGCTCGACAAGCGCTGGAAGCTCGTCCGACGCCACGATTCCAGCGCGCCAACAGCGGCCTTGCGCTGGGCCCCTCGGACATCGGCTCCGGCCGGCCCGAGTGGCGGACGCCCGCTTCCGGAACGGCCGAAGTTCGATTTGACGGAGACACTGCGCACGTGTCTCGCTGAACGCTTTGGACCTCCCGCGGTCGTCGTCGATCTCCGCGGTCAGATCCAGCAGACGCACGGCCGCGTCAGCCCTTATCTCGAGCTGGCCCCTGGACGCGCCAACCTGAACGTCGTCGACATGGCGCAGGAGGCGCTGCGCGCGCCGCTCGTGTCGGCGCTTCGGGAGATCCTGCGCGCGGGCGCCACCACCGTCGAGAAGGAGGTCCGCTGGCGTGCGGAAGGGAAGTGGCGTGCGCTGCGCCTGAGCGTCGGCCGGATCGAGGGCCGCCGCCTGCCGAGCCCATTGCTGCTCGTCTCCTTCGAGCCGATCTCGGGGCGGACCAAGAGCCGCGCGTTCATCCCGTCAACGAAGGGGCGCCGGTCGCCGCGCACGGAGCTCGAGGGCGAGCTCCAGCGCGTGCGGCACGACCTCGAGGTCAGCATCTCCGAGCTGCAGGCGGCCAACGAAGAGCTCGCCTCGGCGAACGAGGAGGTGGAGTCGGCGAACGAGGAGCTGCAGAGCAGCAACGAGGAGCTTCAAACCTCGAAGGAGGAAACGCAGTCCCTGAACGAGGAGCTCCAGACCGTGAACGCCGAGCTCACCGAGAAGGTCCGAGGGCTCGCGGAGGCGAACGACGATCTCCTGAACCTCATGAGCAACATCGAGATCGCGACGATCTTTCTGGACGACCGGCTTCGGGTGAAGCGCTTCACTCCGCAGGCGCGCAGCGTGGCCCGCCTGATCGATGGCGACGTGGGACGTCCCCTCGCAGACCTCGCGACCCTCGTCGACTACCCCGATCTCCTCGCCGACGCAGGGGATGTGCTGGAGAGCCTCCAGTCCGTGGAGAAGCAGGCGCTCGGGTCCGGCGGCGCCTGGTACACGGTTCGAATCCGGCCGTATCGCACCGCGCGCAACGCGGTCGAAGGGCTCGTGGTGACGTTCATCGACATCACCGAGGCGAAGCGCACCGAGCGCATCGCGGCCGCGCGTTCGCTGGCGGAGAGCATCGTCGACGCCGTACGCGAGCCGCTGCTCGTGCTGGACGCGAGTCTCCAGGTGGTGCGTGCGAATCGGTCCTTCTACCGCGTGTTCGGTGTCGAGTCCGAGGAGACCGAGGGACTGCCCGTCGACGAGCTGGGCAGTCGCCAGTGGAACATCCCTCGGCTGCGGGGCCTCCTCCAAACAACGCTGCGCGACGGACTTCCTTTCGAAGACTTCGAGGTCGTGCACGAGTTTCCGAGGATCGGTCGAAGGCGCATGGTCCTGAGCGGTCGCCCGGTCTCGATGCCCGGCGACGAGACGCCGGTGTTGCTGGTGCTCGGCATCCAGGACGCGGGCGCCGCGCCGACCAGCCGGGCGGAGGCGCCGCGAACATGAGCGACAAGACCCGCGAGGCGCCGGCTCGGTCGCTTCGGCGACTCGCCGAAAGCAAGCTCGCAGGCGGGGCCGCCGTCGACATCGAAAAGCTCACTCCCGACGAGGTCCGCGGCTTCGTGCACGAACTCGAAGTCCATCGAGTCGAGCTCGAGCTGCAGAACCTGCAGCTCGCGGAGGCGCAGGTGGCCTCGGAAGAGGCGAAGGAGCGCTATCGCCAGCTCTACGAGTCGGCTCCGATCGGATACCTGACACTCGATCTCGAAGGGGCGATCACCGCGGCGAATGCCTTCGCAGCCGATCTGCTGAGCGTTCCGCTTGCGCGGCTGCTCGGGCGCAAGCTGTCGAGCTTCGTCGCCGAGGGGCACCAGGACCGTTGGCATCTCGCGCGGCGCGCGCTCGCGAGGAGCAGCCAACGACGCAGCCTCGAGCTGGAGCTCACGCTCGATGATGGACGCACGCTCACGACGCAGTTCGTCAGCGCGGGGAGCACCGATCGCGATGGGACGGTGAATCTGGCCCTGCTCGACGTGACGGAGCTTCGCGGCGTCGAGCACGCGTTGCGAAGAGCGGCCTCGGCGGCGTCGCTCGCGGAGCAGGAAGAGCGCCGCAAGCTGGCGTCCGACCTTCACGATGACGCGGCGCAGCTGCTCTCGCTGGCCACGCTCAGGCTTCGCTCGCTCGCAGACGCGACGCGCGGCGCGCACGATCCGGAATTCGCGGCGCTGCTGGAGCTCCTCGCGGAGACGCGCGGCCGGATGACGTCCCTGATCTTCCAGCTGAGTCCTCCGCTCCTGCATGACGTGGGCCTCGTGGCGGCCACTCGATGGCTGGCGGAAGACATGGAGCGGCGCTTCGGCCTCACCGTGACCGTCATCGCGAGACAGGAGCCCGCGCTGGACGAAGGCACGCGCATCACGCTCTTCCGTGCGGTCCGGGAGCTTCTGATCAACGTGACGCGGCACGCGGGTGTCGACGGGGCTCGCGTGGAGATCTCGAGCGAGGGCGCGATGGCACGGATCTCCGTCGAGGATCGCGGGGTCGGCTTCGCCCGCGATGCGGACGCGGACCACGGGAGCTTCGGTCGCGTTCTGAGCGGCCGGCGGGAAGGCTTCGGACTCCTCGCCGTTCGCGAGCGTCTCGGCCAGCTCGGCGGCACTCTCACCATCGGACCGGGTCCGAACGGCGCCGGCAGCCGGGTGGTCGCGAGCGCGCCCCTGGCATGCCGCAAGGATCCCGGGAAGGGAGGCTCGCCGTGATCACGCGCGTGCTGTTGGTCGACGACCACGAGCTCATGCGGCAAGGGCTGCGCTCGATTCTCGAACGGGACGAGACCGTGCTGGTGGTGGGAGAGGCCGCGAGCGGCCGCGAGGCGGTCGAGCTCGCGACGACGCTTGCTCCGGACGTCGTCGTCATGGACGTGGCCATGAAAGAACTGAACGGGATCGACGCCACGCGGCAGATCCGGGCCGCCTGTCCTGCCGTCAAGGTCATCGCCCTCTCGAGCCACTCGGATAGCCGCTACGTGAGCGCGATCCTCGATGCAGGCGCGTGCGGCTACGTGCTCAAGGCGAACGCGTACGACGACCTTCGCCGGGGCATCGAGGCTGCGCGCCAAGGCAAGAACTATCTGTGCGCGGATGTGACCCAAGCGGTGGTATCCGCAGCGCTTCGCGGGACCGGCGCGGCGAGCGATCTCGTGCACGCTTCGCTTTCCGCGCGCGAAAGAGAAGTCCTCCAGCTGCTCGCCGAGGGGCTGAGCTCGCCCCAAATCGGCAAGCGCCTGTTCATCGCGACGGCCACCGTCGAGTCGCACCGACGGAACGTCATGCGAAAGCTGGGGCTGCACAGCGTGGCCGACCTGACCAAGTACGCCGTTCGCGAGGGCCTGACGGCGCTCGACGCATGACGGCGCGAGAAGCGGCGACGTCGTAGCGCGCGACGCTCGGCCTGCCCTAGGGGCCCGAATCCCCTGTCCCGCCGCGCCATATCCATGGATCCGAGGATCGAGCAGGGGATTCCGTTCGGCGACCCTTCGCCTCGCGATCCAGGCAACGCGCGCGCCGGAAGACGGCGA
>DASTOI010000647.1:0-5211 GCA_035762585.1 Myxococcota bacterium | reverse complement strand
GGCGAGCGCGCGGCCCTGCTCGTGCCGCACGTCGCCGAGCACGACGCGCGCGCCCTCCGCGACGAAGCGCCGCGCGATCGCCGCGCCGGCGCCGCGCGCGGCGCCCGTAAGCACTGCGACCTTGCCTTCGAGAGTGGCCACGCGTTCCTCCTCGGAGGGCGCAGCGTAGTTCGCACCGCGCTACCTGTGCCCGGCACGCATGCGGAGGTGGACGCGAGATGAACACCCTCGAGGCGATGGAGACGACGCGGGCAATCCGATATCTGAAGCCCGATCCCGTGCCGCGCGAGCTGATCGAGCGCGTGATCCATGCGGCGACGCGCGCGTCGAGCCCGGGCAACTCGCAGGGCTGGGACTTCGTCGTCGTGCAGGAGCGCGGCACGAAGGCGCGCATCGGCCCCGCGCTGCGCGAGCGGATGCGCGGGCTCGTGCGCGGCATGCCGAGCCCCGACGCGTCCGCGAAGCGCATGCTCGCTGGCGCCAACCACTTACTCGAGCACTTCGAGGACGTGCCGGTCTGGATCGTCGTGTGCGGGCGCAAGGTCTACCCGCCGGGCGCGGGGACCGAGCAGATGGTGCACGCCGCGCTCTATCCGGCGGCGCAGAATCTGATCGTCGCCGCGCGCTCGCTCGGCCTCGGGACGACGTTCACGACGTTTCAGCTCGCAGCGGAGAAGGAGATGCGCGCGGCGCTGAGCCTGCCGAGCGACGTGCTGATCGGCGTGTGCGTCGCGCTCGGCTACCCCGATCGCCCGTTCGGGCCGGTGAAGCGCAAGCCGCTCGGCGAAGTGATCCACTGGGAGAAGTGGTGAGCGCCCGATGCTCGGGGGCTGAGCCATTGGGGTCTGACCCCAATGGCTCAGCCGAGCGGGAGAGGGCGCCCCTTTCGGATGTGCGCGTCGTCGATCTCACGCGCTTTCTCGCCGGACCGTTCTGCACGCAGCTGCTCGCCGATTACGGCGCCGACGTCGTCCGCGTCGAGTCGCCGCGCGGCCGCGAGTTCCGCGCGCCCGGCGCGCAGCGCGACGCCTACTTCTTCCTGAGCGCGAACCGCAACAAGCGCGCGCTCGCGCTCGATCTCGCGAAGCCCGAAGGGCGCGCTGCGCTCGCACGGCTCATCGCCCGCGCCGACGTGCTGGTCGAGAACTACCGCCCCGGCGTGCTCGCCGCGCTCGGCTTCGAGCCGAACGAGCTGCTCGCGCGCCAGCCGCGGCTGATCGTCTGCAGCATCTCGGGCTTCGGCGCGAGCGGCCCGTACGCGCAGCGCCCCGGCTTCGACCAGATCGCGCAGGGCATGAGCGGCCTGATGAGCGTGACCGGCACCGCCGAGAGCGGCCCGACACGCAGCGGTGTCGCGATCTCCGATCTGCTCGCCGGCATCTTCGCCGCGCACGGCGTCCAGCTCGCGCTATTGGCGCGCGCGCGCAGCGGGCGCGGGCAGCGCGTCGAGACCTCGCTGCTCGAGGCGACGATCGGCGTGCTCAGCTGGGCTGCCGGCCAATTCTTCGAGAGCGGCGCGAGCCCGGGGCCCGCCGGCCAGCACCACCCGCTCTCGTCGCCGTACGGCCGCTTCCGCGCGCGCGACGGCTTCCTGAACATCGCCGCCGCGCACGATGCGATGTGGGAGAAGCTCGCGCGTGCGCTCGGTCGCGAAGAGTGGCTCGCGGAGGCGCGCTTCAAAGGGGTGGTGGAGCGCGTGCGCCACCGCGACGCGCTGACGCACGAGATCGAGCAGGCCCTCGCGAGCGCCGACGTCGCGCACTGGGTCGACGTGCTGAACGCGGCGGGCGTTCCGGCCGGCCCCGTGCTCGGCCTCGCGGAGGTGTTCGCCGACCCGCAAGTGCTCGCGCGCGAGATGCTCGTCTCGCTGCGGCACCCCGAGCTCGGCACGTTTCGGACGACCGGGCTGCCAGTGAAGCTCTCGGACACGCCCGGCGCGATCGCTCGGCGCCCGCCGCTCCACGGCGAGCACACGCGCGAGGTGCTTCGCGAGGCCGGCTTCGCGGACGCCGAGATCGAGGCGCTCGCCGCGCGCGGCGTCGTGAAGCTCGCGGCGCCGGCTTAAGCGCGCCCTCCGCGGCGCCGATTCGCGCGAGACCGGCGCGAGGGCGGCGCATGCGCGATCCGCGCGTTCAGTCCGGCTACATGAAGGACGTCGCGGAGGCGCTCGCGCGCCTCGGCGCGCAAGGCGCCGCCGTGCGCGCCGCGGACGAGGCGCTCTTCCTCGAGCTCGCGTCGGCGCCGCGCGGCGCGTGGCTGCCGATCGCGCTGAACGTGCGCTGGGTCGAGGCGGCCGCGCGCGCGTTCGGCTGGCCGGCGGCGCTCGATTTTCTCGCGGCCCGCGTCGCCGATCAATTCGGGAGCCCGCTGTTTCGCTCGCTCGTCGATGGCGGGGTTCGGCTGTTCGGACCCCATCCGGGCGCGCTGATGCGCGTCATTCCACGCGGGCTCGCGATCGTGTTTCGCGACTGCGGCGAGTGGACCGCGGTGCGCACCTCGCAGACGAGCCTCGAGCTGCGTGCGGTGTCGTTGCCGGCGGAGGTCGCCGGCCACGCGCGCTGGGTCGAATCGATCGGCGCCGGCGCGATCGCGATGCTCGCGCTGTGCCGGACTGCGGGCCGCGTCCAGCTCGCAGAGCACGACCGGTCGGCCGGCCGCGCGGTCATCGATGTGCGATGGGGCGCGCAGTAGGCGCCGGCGATCCGAGATAGACTCGGCCCCTTTCGGGGATGCGCTTGGCTGGGCCGCTCACTGGCATCAAGGTCGTCGACTGCTCGCAGATCGTCTCGGGACCGTTCGCGGTGATGATCCTCGCGGATCAGGGCGCGGACGTGATCAAGGTCGAGCCGCCCGGCTACGGCGACCTGATGCGCGTCGGGCCGTACTTCCGCGGCGGCCTCTCCGCGTTCTTCACGAACGTGAACCGCGGCAAGCGCTGCATCGTGCTCGATCTCACCAAGGACCGCGGCCGCGAGATCCTGCTGAAGCTCGTCGCCGAGGCCGACGTGTTCGTGCAGAACTGGCGGCCCGGCGCGGCCGAGCGGCTCGGGCTCGGCTGGGACGACCTGCGCGCCGTGAATCCGCGCCTGATCTACTGCTCGATCAGCGGCTACGGGCCGAGCGGCCCCTACAGCGAGCGGCGCGTCTACGACCCGATCATCCAAGGCATTACGGGGCACGTCGCGATCCAGAAGAACCCCGACGTTCCGATTCCCGACCTCGTGCGCAACATCGTCGCGGACAAGTCGACCTCGTGGACCGCCGCGCAAGCCATTACGGCGGCCCTGTTCGCGCGCGAGCGCGGCGCGGCGGGCCAACACATCGTCGTGCCGATGATCGACGCCTCGCTGTTCTTCTTCTGGCCCGACGGGATGATGAAGCACACCTTCGTCGGCGAAGCGGAGCGCCAGCTGCCGGTGCTCTACGAGGTCTACCGGATCTACGAGACGGCCGACGGCCACCTGATCTACTTCACGGCCTCGGAGTCCGAGTTCCACGGTCTGTTCCGCGCGCTCGGCAAGCCCGAGTGGTGCACGGACGAGCGCTTCGCGACGCCGCAGCAGCGCTCCAAGCTCGAGAATCGCGAGTTGCTCGGCGGCATGATCCTCGAGGAGATGCGCAAGTGGCCGACGCGCGAGCTGGTCGCGCGCATGGAGGCCGAGGACGTTCCGGTCGGGCCGGTGAACTCGATCGAGGAGATGCTGGTCGACCCGCAGATCGTCCACAACGAGTCGTGGCTCGAGTGCGATCACCCGAGCGCGGGCAAGTTCCGCACGCCGCGCCCGGTCGCGCGCTTTTCCGAGACGCCACAAGAGCTGAAGCGCCTGCCGCCGCTGCACGGCGAGCACACCGCCGAGGTGCTCGGCGAGCTCGGCTTCGGAGCGGAGGCGCTCGCGCAGCTCAAGGCCGAGGGCGTGATCCCGTAACAACTCTCGAGGTGGTCCGTGTCCAAACTCCACACGAAGATCTGCGACCTGTTCGGCATCGAGGTGCCGATCGTGCTCGCCGGCATGGGTGGCGCGTCGGCGCCCGAGCTCGTGGCCGCCGTCTCGAATGCGGGCGGCCTCGGGATCCTCGGCGCCGCGGGCTGCGGGCCCGACGAGCTGCGCGAGTGGATCGCGCGCACGCGCAAACTGACGAGCAAGCCCTTCGGCGTGGACACGCTGCTGCCCGCTTCGGTGCGACGCGGCGCCTACAACAAGCCCGCCGCGGAGGGGAAGTCGCCGCAGGAGCTGCTGCCCGAGTACCTGGAGTTCGCTCGAGAGTTCATGGAGAAGGAGGGGCTCACGCGGGTCGAGGTTCCGCGCGGGCGCGGCGGCTTCACGAACGACTTCTTCGAAGCGCAGATGAAGGTCGTCATCGAAGAGAAGGTGCCGGTCTACGCGGCGGGCCTCGGCGATCCGGGGCCGTTCATCGACGCGCTGCACGGCAACGGCACGAAGGTGATGGCGGTGGTCGGCGCGGTGCGCCACGCGCGCAAGGTCGCCGCCTCCGGCGTCGACGTGATCGTCGCGCAGGGTCACGACGCCGGCGGCCACAACAGTCCGGTCGGCACGATGGCGCTGATCCCGCAAGTGGTGGACGCGGTCGGCGAGATCCCGGTGCTCGGCGCCGGTGGCATCGTCGACGGCCGCGGCGTCGCGGCGGCGATGATGCTCGGCGCGCAGGGCGCGTGGGTCGGCAGCGCGTTCCTCGCGACGCACGAGGCGAACCTCGAAGAGTTCCAGAAGAAAGCGATCGTCGAGTCGTCGGAGGAGGGCACGACGATCACGCGCAGCGTGACCGGCAAGCCGGCGCGTTACATCAAGTCGAAGTGGACGCAGGCGTGGGTCGACGCGGGGCTCGAGCCGCTGCCGATGCCTTATCAGGGTGCGGTGAGCGGGCCGGTGCAGGCGGCTGCGCTGCGCCAGGGTCGCGGTGACATCGCGCCGGGGTTCGCGGGGCAGGGGATCGGGATGATCCACTCGATTCGGCCCGCGCGTGAGGTGTTGCGGGATCTCGTCGAGGGGGCGGAGCGGGCGCTCTCGGGGGCGGCGCGTTTCGTGCGCTGACGGGTCGGCGCCGGAGCAGTTGCCGCTGCGTGCAGCGCCGCCGCGGCGGGGCCGAGGGCGGGCCGGAGGGTCGGGACTCCGGGCCTTTGCATGGCGGCGTGAGAGTTTGGGTGGAGGCGACGCGTCGCAGCTGGGCGTCGCTACGCGGCGCGGCCCAGGC
>DASTOI010000646.1:0-3289 GCA_035762585.1 Myxococcota bacterium | reverse complement strand
GACCGCCCTCGTGATCTCGATCGACACCTCCGGCTCGATCGACGCGACCGAGTTCGAGCTCCAGCGGCAGGCTTACGCCGCTTTCTTCAGCGACAACGCTGCGGGCTTCGCCGGCAAGGATCTCTCGGTCACGGTGATGTATTGGGCGGGCGCGGGCGTGCAGCAGCAGGTCGTCCCGTGGACGACGCTCGACTCCGCGGGCGCGGCGCAGGGGTTCGCAGACGCGATCCTCGCGACCTCGCGCCCCGATCTGAGCGGCGCCGGCGCCGCGCAGACCGGCGTCGCGCGTGCGCTCGACGCGTCCGTCGCGCTCTTCGCACAGGGGCAGCACTTCTGCAGCGTGATCAGCTGCGTGATCGACATCTCCGGCGACGGCACGGAGAACCTCGACGTCAGCGTCGTCTCCGCCATCGATACCGTGACCGTCGAGCTCCCCGGCGGCCTCGGGCCCGCGGACTTCAACGTGCAGGCTCCGTGGGGAACGCCCTTCTTGGCAGCGCTCAACGCGATCAACTCGGGAATCCTCGTCAACGCGCTGCCGATCATTCCGGTGCCCGTCCCGGGCGATCCCAACTTCGACGTCGAGACGCAGGACAGCTCGCCCGCGATCGACTTCTTCCCGGCGCCGGACCTCACGGTCAACGGCAACCCGATCGACATCTCGGCCGAGTGGGCCGCCGCGCTGCAGGCCCTCGGCTACGACCAGACCACGCTGCTCGAGCTGTTCTACAGCCGCATCATCGGCTCGCCCGACGCGCGCATTCCGCTGATGATCGTCGCGAACGGCTTCACCGCGCAGGAGCTCGGCGACAAGATCGCGCAAAAGCTCTCGCTGGAGCTCGGCATCCCGGTGCCCGAGCCCGCGGTCACGCTGCTGCTCGCGATCGCCGGTCTCACCGCGCTGCTCGTGATCCGCCGCCGCACGAGACGCGCGAGGTAGCTTCGGGCCCTCGCTCTCGGAGGGCCCATGGCGCGCGTGCGATTTCCGGACGGTTTTCGTTGGGGCGCTGCGACCGCGTCCTATCAGATCGAGGGCGGCTGGAACGAGGGCGGCAAAGGCCTCTCGATTTGGGACGAGTTCGCGCACACGCCGGGCAAGATCCGAACCGGCGACACGGGCGACCGCGCCTGCGATTCGTTTCACCGCTGGAAGGACGACGTCGCGTTGTGCCGCGCGCTGAACCTGAACAGCTACCGCTTCTCGATCGCGTGGCCGCGCGTCCAGCCCGAGGGCAGCGGCAAGCCCAACGCCGCTGGGCTCGATTATTATGGCCGCCTGGTGGACGCGCTGCTCGAAGCCGGCATCCGACCGTTCCCGACGCTCTACCACTGGGACCTGCCGCTCGCGCTGCACGAGCGCGGCGGCTGGCCGGAGCGCGACACCGCCGCGCGCTTCGCGGACTACGCGCACCACGTCGTGCGCGCGCTCGGCGATCGCGTGAAGAGCTGGCTCGTGTTCAACGAGCCCGGAATCTTCACGCTGTTCGGGTATGGCGTGGGCATCCACGCGCCGGGCATCCGCTCGCGCGAGGCGCTGTTACGGGCGACGCACGTCGTGAACCTCGCGCACGGCGACGCGCTGCGCGCGATGCGCGGCGAGCGCGCCGATCTCACGATCGGCAGCGCCTTCTCGATGCAGCCGACCGAGCCGGCGAGCGACGACGCGCGAGACGCTGCCGCCGCCGAGCGCATGCACGCGTGGGTGAACGACTGGTTCCTGCACCCTGCGCTGCGCGGCGAGTACCCGGACGCGTTCCTCGACGGCGCGCCGTACGACCTGATGGGCGTGCGGGGCGGCGATTTCGAACGCATGCGCGCGCCGCTCGACGTGA
The DNA here is from genome assembly GCA_035762585.1 of Myxococcota bacterium. Taxonomy (GTDB): domain Bacteria; phylum Myxococcota_A; class UBA9160; order UBA9160; family UBA6930; genus VGRF01. The sequence goes on along the minus strand of DASTOI010000646.1, from coordinate 1,457 downwards.
TCGGCGTGAACCTCTACACGCGCGCCCTCGTGCGCGCGGATGCGGGCGATCGCATCGGCATCGGCGCGCGCCTCACCGGCATGGGCGGCGGCAAGCGGCGCCTCGCCGCGCGCAGCGAGGCGCAGCCGAGCGGAGATCGGACAGGGGCCTCGAGGGGCGGGACACTCGAGGGCAGCGACCTCGCGCACGCCGTGGGGGACGGCACCGGCCCGCGCACCGATTTCGGCTGGGAGGTCTGGCCCGACGCGCTCCACGCGATGCTGATGCGCGTCACCAATGATTATGGCCGCGTGCCGATCGAGATCACCGAGAACGGCTGCAGCTACGGCGATGCGCCCGGCGAAGACGGCACGATCCGCGATCAGCGCCGCATCGATTTCTACCGCGGCTACCTCGGCGCCGTCGGTCGCGCGATCGCGGAGGGCGCCGACGTGCGCGGCTATCACGCGTGGTCGCTGCTCGACAACTTCGAGTGGGCGGAGGGTTTCGCGCAGCGCTTCGGCCTCGCGTACGTCGACTTCGGGACCTGCGAGCGAACGATCAAGCAGAGCGGCCACTGGTATGCGCGCGTCGCCGCGCAGAACGGGCTCGACCCGGAAGCCGAGGGTGAGGAGGCCTAGCGGCCCATTCGATGGAGGGGCCCGAGGCAGCGGATCCCCACCGTGGCGCCCGACCGGCTCGCAAGAGCGCGCTCAACCTCCCTTCCGAGTTGATGAAACGTAATACGGGCGGCGACGCCTTGCCCTCGCCCGCGCTTGGATAGAACATGTGCAAACCAACCCACGGAGAACTCATGGCGGCCGCCGAATCGCGACGAAGTCCGCGCTCTCCCGGCATTTCGTGGCAGGCGCTGCTCGATACCGACACGCGCCCGGTGCCCGAGATCCTGCGCCTCGAATCCCCCGTGCGGCTCGGCGACCACGACCTCTCGATCGATCGCTACGTCGACCCCGCCTACCACGCGCGCGAGGTCGAGAAGCTGTGGAGCCGCGTCTGGCAGTTCGCGTGCCGCGAGGAGCACATCCCGGAGGTCGGCGACCACGTCGTCTACGACATCGCGAACCTGTCGTTCGTCGTGGTGCGCGTCGCGCCGACGCAGATCAAGGCGTTCGTGAATGCGTGCCTCCACCGCGGGCGGCGGCTCAAGGACCACGACGGGCGCTGCAGCGAGCTGCGCTGCCCGTATCACGGCTTCACCTGGCAGCTCGACGGCCGCTTCAAGCGCGCGCCGGCCGCCGACTGGGATTTCCCGCAGCTCGAGCGTGAGAAGTTCTCATTGCCCGAGGCGCGCGTCGGCACGTGGGCGGGCTTCGTGATGATCAACCCCGACCCGAACGCGGAGCCGCTCGAGAAGTTCTTAGGGGAGGCGATCCCGCACTACGCGCGCTGGGATCTCGGCAATCGCTACGTCGAGGTCCACGTCGCGAAGATCATCGAGGCGAACTGGAAGATCGCGC
>DASTOI010000645.1:0-6727 GCA_035762585.1 Myxococcota bacterium | reverse complement strand
GAGTCCAACTGAATTTTGCGATCGGACCGATCGCCGATGCCGATCGCCGTGTCGGCAGGCGCCGCTTCCCTCGCGCGTCGGCTGCGGGTCGAAGCCTTGTGAGCCGGCCGGCACGCCGCGAACGTGCACGCATGGGAAGCGGGCTTTCACCCTCGCCCGAGGCCGCCTTCGGCGCGCGGCCCGACTACGTCTACGAGCCCGAAACCCAGCCGCGCTCGCCCGACGCGGAGCGTTTCGATCCGCCCGTTTGGAAGGCGCGCTGGGCGCCCGAGCGAGAGCTCGCGTGGCGCGACTTCCTGACCGATGCGCGCGAGCGATTAGGGGCGCGCGCGAGCCAGCTCGAGCGGGCGCTCTGGCACGGCGGCCTGCACTGCTCGGGCGTGCCGATCGACCCTGAGAATCCTCCGGCGCGCGTTCCCGCCGGCGGCTGGGTCGCGATCTACGGCTTCGTGCGCGAGCCCGAGCCGCTGGCGCTCGATCTGCGGCGCATCCTCCACGATGCGGACGGCCTCGTCGCGGTCGACAAGCCGCCGTGGCTCTCGATGCAGCGAACCCGTGCGAGCTTTCGCGGCTCCCTCGAGGATCAGCTCCAGGCGCTGCTCGACGATCGCACGCTGTTCGCCGCGCACCGCCTCGACCGGCAGACCAGCGGTGTCGCGCTGTTCGCTCGCGGCGGCACGCGCGCCGCGGAGCTCGGCCGCGCATTCGCGGAGCGGCGCGTCACGAAGCGCTACCTCGCGTGCGTCTCGCCGGCGCCGAGCGAGGACACGTTCGAAGCGCGCGGCTACCTCGGCCGCGTCGCGCATCCGGCGCGCTTCAAGTTCGGGCTGTTCGAGAATGCGGCGGAGGGCCGGCGCGCGAGCGCGACGCAGTTCCGTGTCGCCGCGCGCTGCGCGCGGGGCGCTCGGCTCGAAGCGCTGCCCGAGACGGGGCGCACGCATCAGCTTCGCGTGCATCTCGCCGCGCACGGGACGCCGATCGCGGGCGACGACCTATACGGCGCGCCGTACGCGCGCGGCGCTCCGCACGCGGCGCCGCGCGTGCTGCTGCACGCGGCTGAGCTCGCGCTGCAGCGGGCCGGTGGCGGCTGGCTGCGGCTCGAAGCGCCGCAGCCGGAGGATCTGCGCGAGTTCATGTGCTGAGACGGGCGCAGCCTCTCGACACGGCGGATGCGAGGCCGCGCAGCATTGCCTAAGAAAGCCCGCCCGTGAGCGATCCGACGCCCAACCTCGACGCAGAAGAGAGAGCCGCCGCGCAGTACCCCGGCGCGCGTCTGCCCGATCGCCGCCGCAGCGTCCACTCGCTCGGCGTGAACCTCGCCGTCTCGGAATGGGGCGACGAGCGCGCGCCCGTGATCTTCTGCTCGCACGGCGGCTTCGACTTCAGCGGCACGTTCGACGTGTTCGCGCCGCTGCTCGCCGCGGGCGGCTACCGCGTCGTGGTCTGGGACCAGCGCGGCCACGGCGATTCCGACCATGCGCCGCTCTACTCGTGGGACGCCGACATCCGCGACCTCTTGAACGTGCTCGACTCGACCGGCCGCGAGCCGGCAATCCTGTTAGGGCACTCGAAGGGCGGCTCGATCTCGACCACCGCGATCCAGGTGGCGCCGCAGCGCGTTCGCGCGTTCGTGAACATCGACGGGATCCCATCGCATCGGCCGCCGCCCGACGTCGCGGACCACGAGCGCACGAAGCTGCTCGCGACCGAGCTGTCCGGCTGGCTCGATCACCGGCGCGCCGCGGGCGCCAAGGTGCGCCGCGCGGACACGCTCGCCGGCCTCGCCGCACGCCGCGGGCGCATGAACCCGCGGCTCTCCAAGCCGTGGCTGCGATATCTCGTGACGCGCGGCGCCCGCAAGGACGCGGACGGCTGGCGCTGGAAGATCGACCCGGTGCTCAGGCCCGGCGGCTTCGGCCCGTGGCGCGCGCAGTGGTCGATGGCGCGCCTCGCGAGCCTGCCGGTGCCGCTGCTCGGGCTGCTCGCGACCGAGAGCGAGCCGATGGGCTGGGACACGGCGCCCGCCGACGTGAAGCCGTATCTGCCGCCGCGCGCGGAGCTCGTGCAGCTCGAGGGCGTCGGGCACTTCATCCACATCGAGCAGCCCGAGCGCGTCGCGAAGCTCGTGCTGGATTTCTTGCGGAGCGCGCCGGCGTGAAGACGCGGCGGCTGCGACACGCGCGCATCGAGCTCGCGCTGCACGAGCTCCGCGACGGCGCCGGGCGGGCGTTGTTGTTGCTGCACGGCCTCGGCGAGCGCTCGCCGCGCGCGGCGCCGCCGTTCGCCGAGCGCTGGCCGGGCCCCGTTTTCGCGCTCGACTTCGCCGGCCACGGCGAGAGCGGCGTGTCCGTCGGAGGCGGCTACACCGCGGAAGTGCTGATGGGCGACGCCGACACGGCGCTGCGCGAGCTCGGCTCGGCGACGCTGCTCGGCCGCGGCCTCGGCGCCTACGTCGCATTGTTGTTGGCGGGCGCACGCCCGGCGCAGGTGCGCGGCGCCGTGCTTTGCGACGGCCTCGGTCTCGCCGGCGGCGGCGCCGAAGCCGCGACGCCGAGCGTCGTCTATCCGAACCCGCACGCCGCCGCACCGCCCGATCCGTTCGCGCTCGTCGAGCTCGCGCGCGACGTGCGCCCGCCGGACTACGCCACCGCATTCGTGCGCCAGGCGAACGAATTATCAGGTCTCGAGCGCCCGATCTCGGTGTGCTGCGCCGAGAAGCCCGACTGGCTCGAGGCCGCGCTGCGCGAGCCCGGCGTGCAGACCGCGAGCATCGAGGACGCGCTCGCGTACTACGCGAAGCGGTGAGCAGCGCGCGGGGCGACGCGCTCGAAGGAGGCGAGCGGATGGAGGACGGTGCCCCGCTCTTCGGAAACGTCGCCGAAGCCTCACGCGCGACGCGCGGCTGGTTCATCGGCCACTTCATGCCGGGCAACGGCAACCCGCTCGCGAGCCGCGACCTCGAGTTGAAATGGTTCACGCACGCGAAAGGCGAGACGCGCAGCGAGTGGTCGCCGCCGATCACTGCGCGGACGCTGAACGTCTTGATCCGCGGACACTTCGTGCTGCGCTTCCCGGATCGCGAAGTCGCGCTCACGCGTGAAGGCGACTTCGTGCTGTTCGGCCCAGGCGTCCCGCACTCGTTTCGCTCGGTCGAGGAGTCGCTCGTGCTGACCGTGCGTTGGCCGTCGATCCCGCCGAGCTGACTAGCTCTGCGATTTCGAATCGCGCGCGTCGTCCGCAATTGCGCGCATCTCCCGATGCAGCGCCTCGCGCTCGGCCTTCAGCCGCGCCGCCTCGCGCGGGCGCAGCTTCACGGTCACCCACGCGCGCGCGTGCTCCCAGAAATGCTCGTAGCGTTCGTGGAACAGCATCGCGAACCAGGCGGCGAGGGGACCTAACAGGAACGTCGCGATGCCGGCGCCGAGGCCCCACGCGCCGCCGGCGAGCAGCGCCCACACGAGCCACGTGATCGGGTACAGGAAGAAGCCGCCGATCAGCTTGATCGTCGCGGGCAGGTTCTCGCCGGGCGTCAGGCGCGCGCCGGCCCAGATAATTCGATACGGAACCCAATTCATCACGCTGCCGAGCGCAGCGATCGGGAGCCAGAAGAGCAGCAGCGTCGCGCTGCCGATTGCGTACGCGATCACCTCCTCGCGCGGGTAGCGCGCGGCGACGTGCTCGTCGCGCAGGCGCCGCTCCTCGAGCCGCGCCTGATAACGCGCGACGCGCGCGCTGAGCGCGGCGACGCGCTGCGGGGAGCGCGCTCTCGCTCGCTCGTAGAGCGCGAGCGCGGTCTGGCGCAAGCGAAACGCTTCCTCGAGCGCCATGCGTGCCGGCAGCTCGCGCTCGCGCGCTTCCCAGAGCACGGTCGCGCGCTCGATGATCGGCACGTCCTCGTGCGACGGGTAGTTCAGCGTGACGCTCTCGAGCGCCGTGCGGACCGCGTCGGTGAGTCCACGCACCGCGGCGAGATCGTCCGTCCCGCGGAGCTCCATCCACGGCGTCGGATCGAGCGGCGCGCCGATCGTGACGAGCGCGCGCGAGCGGAACTTGCCCTTCTGCTCGAACGTGAGCCCGACCGGCACGATGCGGGTGTTACGGACGCCGAGCTTCTCCGCGGCGCCGAGCACGATGCGCGCGACGCCCGTCTTCAGCCGCGCGAGATGCGGCGCGTCGTGGCTGATGCCTTCCGGGAACAGCGCGATCGCGCCGCCCGCCGCGAGCACCTCCCAGCAGCGCGCGAAGGTCTCCAGATTCTTCGCCATGTCCGAGCCGTCCTGCGCGCGGTGGACGGGAATCACGGCGGCGAGATCGAGCAAGAGGCGCGTCGGCGGGACCTTCCAGAGCGTGCTCTTCGCGAGGAAGCGCGCGTGCACGCCGGTCGTGCCGAGCACGAGAATCGGGTCGACCAGGCTGTTGTGGTGGTTCGCGACGAGCACGAGCGGGACGCCGCGCGGGATGTTCTCGACGCCGCTGATCTCGATGCTGCGGAAGAACGTGAAGCACGCCGCCCGCGCGAGCGCCTCGACGAACGAGTCGAGCTGGCGTCGCATGCTAAGCCTCCACCCCTGCCAGCGGCCGGACGATGCACGGCACAGTAACAGCAAGCGCCGCTTCGGCGCGCGCAGCGACGCGGAGCCCTCGAAGCCAAGCGGAGTCGAACGAGCGCCGCGCCGTTCGTGCATCCGGGTCACAGCAGGAGATATCGCGTGAGGCTTTTCAGCGACGTCGAGCGGCGGGTCGCGGAGGCGCTTTCGAAGCTGACGCACGCGAATCCGTTCTTGCCCGAGCGGATCGAGCACGAGCGCGAGGTGCTCGGCGCCGCGTTCGTGCCGAGTCGCACGGTATGGAGCGTCGACGCCGATCTCGACGGGACGAACCCGAACCTGGTGCGCCTCGAGAGCGCGGCGCGCGAGCTCTTGCTCGCGGCGCGCGAGCGCATCGTGTCTGGCGTCAAGCCCGCGGCCGAGGAGGCGGCGCTCTACGAAGACCTCGCGCTCTACTTCGTGTACTCGCGCTACGAGCGCGAATGGCGCGCGACGCTCGACCGCGACGCCGAGCGCCCGCGGCCGGTCGCGCGCTGGGACGAGTTTGCGGAGCAGGTGCAGTTCCTGCTCGCGTTGCCCGGGTTGCCGAAGCCCGACGCCGCATTCCTGTTCGCGTGGGGCTATCAGACGCGGCGCGCGTTCCACTTCGTGTTCCGGCACCTGTACGGCGCGTCGCTGCCGGCGGCGCGGCTGCGCGCGGACGTCTGGCAGTCGATCTTCACGCGCGATCGCAAGCGCTATCGGCGCGCGCTGGTCGGCCACATGCACGACGTCCCCACCCTCATCACCGGCCCGAGCGGCACCGGCAAGGAGCTCGTCGCGCGCGCGATCGGCCACTCGCAGTTCATCGCGTTCGACCCGGAGGCGAAGGCGTTCGCGCACGCGCCGGAGCAGCGCTTCTTCGCGCTCAACCTCTCCGCGCTGACGCCGACGCTGATCGAGTCCGAGTTGTTCGGGCATCGGCGCGGCGCGTTCACCGGCGCGGTCGACGATCGCGAGGGCTGGCTCGAAGCGTGCGGCCGCGGCGGCGCGGTGTTCCTCGACGAGATCGGCGAGGTCTCCCCCGAGATCCAGGTGAAGCTGTTACGGGTGCTGCAGACGCGCGCGTTCGAGCGGCTCGGCGAGACGCGCGCGCGCCGCTTCGACGGCAAGATCATCGCCGCGACGAATCGCGACCTCGCCGGCGAGCTCGCGGCCGGCCGCTTCCGCGAAGACTTCTACTACCGGCTGTGCGCCGATTTGATCCGCACGCCGAGCTTGCGCGAGCAGCTCGACGACCACCCCGACGATCTGCGCAACTTCACGATCGTGATCGCGCGACGGCTGTTCGGCGAGGACGAGGGCGACGCGATCGCACGCGAGGTCCACGCGTGGATTTCGGCGAACCTGCCGAGCAGTTACGGCTGGCCGGGCAACGTGCGCGAGCTCGAGCAGTGCGTGCGCAACGTCGTGATCCGCGGCGGCTACGCGCCGGCGGCGCCCGCCGCCCGTGCGCAGGCGCTGCCTGCGGGCGGCCCCATCGCCGAGCTCGCCGCCGCGCTCGCGCGCGGCGCGCTCGACGCCGACGTGCTGCTCTCCCGCTACGCGACGCTCGTCTACCACCAAGCCGGCTCGTACGAGGAGACCGCGCGCCGCATCGGCCTCGATCGCCGCACCGTCCGCGCGCGCATCGACCGCGAGTTCCTCGCGCGGCTGCGGCGCGGTGGTCAGGAAAACAGCGAGAGCTGATCCGCGCTGCCCGGCCGGCGAAATGCTGCGGTCGAGAGCTCGGCGCCGCGTCGCGCGAGACGGGCGCGCTTCAAGCCGAGCTCGAACAAGGCGCTGATCTGGTGCGAGAACTCGCCCGCGCCGCGCTGGCGGTGCGAGAAGCGCGAGTCGTAGAGCGCGCCGCCGTGCAGCGCGCGCAGGCGGTTCAGCACCTTCTCCCGCCGGTCCGGGTAATGCTGCGCGAGCCAGTCCGCGAACAATTCCTTCACGCCGTGCGGGAGGCGCAGCACGACGTAGCCGGCACTGCTCGCGCCGGCGTCGGCGGCGGCCTGGAGGATCGCCGGCAGCTCGTGGTCTGTTAGGCCGGGGATCGTCGGCGCGGCCATCACGCCGACGGGGACGCCCGCCTTGGCGAGCGTCTCGATCGCAGCGAGCCGCTTCGACGGCGGCGACGCGAGCGGCTCCATCTTGCG
>DASTOI010000644.1:0-3116 GCA_035762585.1 Myxococcota bacterium | reverse complement strand
GCGAGCGCCGAAGCTCGCAATGCGAAGGGTTTCAAGGCCGTCGCGGCCGCGCTCACTGGCGAGAGCCTCGCCGCCGATTTCGCTGCGGAACGGGACGCGGCGCCCCGGCGCGCCGAGTCCGGCCGCAAGCACCTCGTCGCGGCGAACCGCAAGCTCGCCGCCGAACGCAAGCCCGCCCGTGACAGCGAACACCTCGCGCTCGCGCTCGCGACGCGCGCGAGCGAAGGCGGCGCGCCGCTCGCGCTCCCCGACGCCGGCGCGTTCGCCGCGCTGCACGCCGGCGTCGTGCTGAAGAGCGGCCAGCCCGATCCCGCGCTCGGTGCCGACGATCCGAACTGGGGCGCAGAGCCGATCGACCTGCTCGGCCTCGGCCCGGACGGGCGCCTCGCGGTCGGCGTGGTGCGCTGGCTCGCGCCGAGCGCGTCGCGCGTCCAGACCGGCGACACGCCGTTGCGCGCGCTGCTCGAGGGGCTCGCGTGGGTCGCAGGCGTCGAGGCGAACCGCGAATCGATCAGCGCCGAGCTCGCGGAGAAGACGGACGCCGCGATTTCGCCCGCGCCGCCCGCGCTGCTGCTGATCGGCAGCTATCGCTGGTGGGAGCTCTCGCGCAAGCGAGAGGCGCAAAAGGGTGCGGCTTGGATCAAGGAGCTCGAGCGGCTCGCGCGCGAGATCGGCGCGAAGCTCGACATCCCCGTGCGCTTCCTGACGCTGCGCACGCCGGGCGATCCCGGGTTCTCGCACGACAGCGGCGCGCCGCGCCTCGACGGCGATCCACGCTTCGAGCCGGCGTTCGAGCTCGGCGCCGATCGCGTGCGGCCGAAAGCTGCGCCCGGGCGCGCGCGCAAGAAGAGCACCGGGCCCGCGACACCCGTACGCGTGGAGGCCGATCCGGCGCGCCCGATTCGCAATTACTCGGCGAGCGACCACTACGCCGCCGGCGATCGCGTGCAACACGCCGTGCTCGGCCTCGGCGTCGTGCAGGGCAGCGCGGGCCTCGGCAAGGTGAAGATCCAGTTCGACGCGCGCGAGGCGGTGCTCGTGCACGATCGCCGGTGAGCGAGCCGCCGCAGGGCGCGGCTCCGGCCGCGAGCCTCGGCTTGCGCGCCGGCGCGCTCGCGGCCGCGTTGGCTTCCGCGGTGCTGTTCGCGCTGGCGTGCGCGCATCTGCCGCCGCGCGAGCTCGACGATCTGTGCGGGCTGTTCGGCGAGAAGCCCGAGTGGGCGGACGCGGCCGAGCGAGCGCGCGAACGCTGGGGCGTCGCACCGGCGGTCTCGATGGCGATCCTGCACCAGGAGTCGCGCTTTCGCGCGAAGGCGCGGCCGGGCTGGCGCAAGGCGCTCGGCGTAATTCCGATCGGGCCCGCGTCTTCGGCGTACGGCTATGGGCAAGTGCAGGACGCGGCGTGGCGCGACTACCGCGATCACACGGGCAACCGTCATGCGCAGCGCGACGACTTCGGCGACGTGGTCGACTTCGTCGGGTTCTATGCGGACTTGCTGGCGCGCGCCGCGGGCATCGCGAAAGACGACGCGTTCCATCTCTATCTCGGCTATCACGAAGGGCCGACCGGTTATCAGCGGCGCAGCTTCGATCAAAAGCCCTGGTTGTTTGGCGTCGCGCTGAAGGTCTCGGAGCGGGCGGCGGCCTATCAGCAGCAGGCGGTTGCGTGCCCTTTCCCGGGACGCGGTTCGGAGATCATCGCGAGCGATTAGGGTTCGCGTGCCTGATCGAGGTTCACGCGCGCCCGCGCTCGCGGTCGGTGGCGTGCGGGTAGCGACGGCAGCGTTCATTGGGGAGAGGTGACGCCAGCGCGCCGTCGAGGCGCGCGGGCGTCACTCTGCTTCGAGGTCGTCCGGCGACCGAGTCGATGAGCCGCCGTTCCTCGGCTGCAGCGCGCGCGTCTCTCCGATCGCGAGCAGCGCGACTTCGTCGTCGCGGAGGCCGAGGGGCGCCATGTGGCGGCGGAGCTCGCGTGGGGGTTCGTCGGGCGGCTCGTCGGTGAGATCGAAGGTGCCCCAGTGCATCGGAAAGAAGGTGCGGGCGCGGAGGTCGCGGAACGCGCGGATCGCCTGGGCGGGATCCATGTGTTGGAAGTCCATGAACCAGCGCGGCTCGTAGGCCCCGATCGCGAGCAGCGCGGCGTCGATCGGCGCGAAGCGGCGGCCGAACTCGGCGAAGCCGTGGAAGTAGCCGCTGTCGCCCCCGAAGAAGTAGCGGCGCTCGCCCGAGTCGATCAGCCAGCTGCACCAGAGCGATTCGTTGGTCGCCTGCTCGATGCGCTTCGACCAGTGCTGCGAGGGCAGGCACGTGATCGTGAAGCGGCCGCGCTTGGCGCTCTGCCACCAGTCGAGCTCGACGACGTTCTCGCGCCCGCGCTCGCGGAACCAGCTCGCGAGCCCGAGCGGAACGAACCACGCGAAGTCGTCGGGAAGATGCTCGACTGCGAACGCGTCGAGATGGTCGTAGTGATTATGGGAGACGACCGCGAACGCGCCGCGCGGGACCGCGGCGAGCGGGATGCCCGGCGCGACCAGGCGCGCGGGCAAGAGCGCACGCGGCCCGAAGTGCGGGTCGGTCAGGAAGACATCCGCGCCGTCGTGGACCGCGAACGTCGCGTGGCCGACCCAGGTGAGCTCGGCCGCGCCGGCGGGCAGCGCGCGCGAGAGGGAGGCGCCGTCGTTCGGAACGCGCGGCGCGGGATCGCGCGGCAGCTCGCCGTACGGGTTTCGCGAGAGCTGCCAGCGCAGGAACGCGAACGAGCTGCGCGCTTCGTCGCGGCCCCACGGCGTGAAGTAGCCGCGCGCGTCGTGATGCGGGGCGTAGAGCGATTCGACGCCCGCCGGCGCGCCGGCCGGGGCGGGCGCCTCGCCGCGCGCTTCGGCTTCCGCGCGGGCCGGCTCAGATGTTATGGACAGCGCGCCGAGCAGCGCGATCGCGAGCGCTGCGCTGACACGGAAGCGCACGAGGCTCGGGATGCGACGCATCACGGCCGCGAGCACGCCGAGGCACGCGACGCCGCCGAACACGACCGAGAACGTCGCGCTGGTGAGACGCGCGAGCAGGCCGGATTCCGCCGCGCCGAGCTCATTCGAAGCGCCGACGAAGATCTGGTTCAC